>JBIKOZ010000099.1:0-6229 GCA_044357745.1 Limnohabitans sp.
TGAGCTACAGCCGCTAAGCTTTGGACTATAGCATGAAAACCACACTCACAGCAAACCCCAGCCAGCGCCCCTCAGAATCGAGATTCAGATGCGTACACCCGTACAAATACTGAGACTTTCAAGCCTTCATTGGGCCAAGTGAATTCTGCGGCCCGATCCGGAACCAGAAAGCAGACAAGACCAGCGCCAGCACGATAAGCAACAAAGCTGCGCCGGCCAACAAGGCAGATATTTCTGTGTCTCTTTTTTCCAAAGTAAATTGGGTTGACAAGTGTTGGTAGACTTTTTTCAAGTCGTCGGCTGAACCCGCTTTGAAATAATCAGCTTCCGTGATTTTGGCGACAGCTTTGAGCGCCTCCTCGTCTACCTGCGCGTAAAACGAATAACCCTCGTAACCCGGAATAAAACCATTGGGCGTTCCAAAACCAACCGTGTAAACACGAACACCCAAGTCAGCTGCTTTCTTGGCAGCCAACAAGGGATCGGGTCCAGTGGTTCTGCGGCCATCGGACAACAACACAATGGCACCCCCCTTGTAGGACCCAGGGGGTTCTGGCGCACGCTCCTTGACGGCCGGCTTGGCATCCAAACTTCGAGCGCCTCCGCTGGATGCCCCCGAGGACGGATCACTGTAGCCAAAGGGATTTGGGTTGTACAGCGCCGCCTCCAAATCAATTTTGGCTTCGGGTCTTAAAGTGGCCAGAGACAAGAGCAAGCCGCTGCCTGTAGCGGTACCCCTTTGCAGCTGAAATCGATCAATGGCGGAGACCAATTCTTCTCGCTGATTGGTGACATGCTGAACAACCTGGGCATTGCCTGCAAAAGAGATGATGCCAACCCGAACATTGGGTGGCAGGTCTTGCAAAAACTCTTTGGCGGCCTTCTGAGCCGCTTTGATGCGGCTTGGTTCTACATCTTCAGCCAACATGCTTCTAGACACGTCCATGGCCATGATCAAGGTCATGTAATCAGCAGGCAGCGTGACGCGCGCCATGGGTCTGGCGCTGGCAAATAACAACAGCCCCATGGCCAGCGCCAAAAGAAAGGGGGGCACATGACGCCGCCATGGCGAAGGAGTCTCCATGTTTTGCAGTATCCAAGAGACTGCTGAAAACGCCACAACCTGTTTGCGTTTTCGCTTGAGAAGCCATATGTAAGCACCTGCCATCAAGGGCAGTAGCAAAAGCGACCAAAGCATGAGGGGTTCTAGAAATTGCATTGCCATTAGGGTTTTAGACAGTGACGACAATTTAACATTGAAGCTTATGTTATGGTTAATTCATGAAAAGAGAAGCGGTATTTAGCAAAAGCCCGCGACCTGCAGGTCCAGACGCGCGTGCGCCTGTGTCTGCGTCGCCCCATCTCGCCCCCCCCTCCTCTGCTGCCCCAGCCACTTCCAGCCCTCAATCCAGACTTCTGAAGTTAAAAGCCCTGCTTCGTTGGGATTTTCTGGCTGTATTTTTGTTGGGAGTCACCTTGAGCTTATTGACGGTCGGACTTTTTTCGCCCGCATTTCAAATGCGCGAGCCTCTGAGCCAAAAAGACCTCGATGCAGCCGTGCTGCACACCCTGCAAACCAAAGACCTGCCCTCCCAAAGCGCCAAGGCAGCAGCCTCGGTTCAAGGCGCCGTGGTGCATGTGCAAGCCTACGTTGAAGATCCCAAGAAGAAGGGTACAGACATCGAAAGCGGGGTGGGTACAGGGGTGGTGATCAAAGACGACGGCACCATTTTGACCAATTTCCACGTCGTGTCTGGCGCCAAAAAATTGCGCGTTACTTTTTTCGATGGCACGGAAGCCGATGCCGTGGTGATCGGTGTGCAGCCCGAAAAAGATCTGGCGGTTTTAAAGCCTGCAAAAATTCCTGATGATTTAGAACCTGCCGTTTTGGGCTCGAGCCAACAACTGGCCCCCGGTGATGCTGTCGTTGCCGTCGGCTTTCCATTTGGCATTGGGCCTTCGGTTTCATCGGGTGTCGTGTCTGGCCTCAATCGACATTTCAAATCACCTGAAGGCAATCAAGTGATGACTGGACTGATTCAATTTGATGCGGCGGCCAACCCAGGTAATTCAGGGGGCCCTCTGGTCAATATGTCCGGCGAGGTGGTGGGCATCGTGACCGCCATTTTGAACCCCACTTCCGCCCGAACCTTCATTGGCATTGGCTTTGCGACCACCATTGAAAGTGCGGGTAGCGCCGTCGGATTACCCCCTTTTTAGATCTTGTAGGAGACAACATGACCGTATCAAGTGAAGCATGGCGAGGCTCAAGCCACCCCACGTCAGCGTCAAAACCCGATGAAGCTGCCGCCTTGATGCAACGCTTGTTGTATGAAGTCAAGCGGGTGGTGGTGGGTCAGGACGCATTCTTAGAACGGGTGCTGGTGGCATTGTTGGCGCAAGGTCATTTGCTCATTGAAGGTGTCCCTGGTTTGGCCAAAACACTGACTGTCAATACCTTGGCCAAATCACTCAATGGGAGTTTCAGCCGTATCCAATTCACACCTGATCTGTTGCCTGCCGATTTAATTGGCACGCGCATTTTCAATCAACAGACGAGCGAATTCAGCACCGTTCTCGGTCCTGTATTTGCCAACTTGCTCTTGGCCGATGAAATTAATCGTGCGCCTGCCAAAGTACAAAGTGCTTTGTTAGAAGTCATGCAAGAAAGACAAGTCACCATTGCAGGTCAAACGCATCGAGTACCCTCCCCCTTCTTGGTCATGGCCACACAAAATCCCATTGAAACTGAGGGCACCTACCCCTTGCCTGAAGCGCAGGTCGACCGTTTCATGATGAAAGTGTTGATTGACTACCCAACTGAAGACGATGAGTTTGTGATTGTGCAGAGGGTCATTGCCGGCGGTGCACAAGTCTCAGGCGTGGTGAGTCCTGAAGACCTGAAGGCCCTGCAAGCTCAATGTCGTCATTGCTATGTTGACCCTAGTTTGGTTCACTATGCGGTGAAAATTATTTCCGCCACACGCTTTCCCGCACGCTATGGTTTAGATGCTTTGGAAGGATTGATCAGTTTTGGCGCAAGCCCACGCGCTAGCATCGGCCTCATCGAAGGCGCACGCGCTTTGGCTTTGTTGCGAGGGCGTGATTACGCCTTGCCACAAGACGTGGCCGACTTGGTACCCGACGTGCTCAGGCACCGGCTGGTCTTGTCATACACCGCTTTGGCCGACGGTAAAACAGCAGACTCCCTCATTCAAGACGTGATGAAGGCCGTGCCCATGCCGGATCAGCCTTTGGAGGCTCATGTCCGCTGAGGCATTGCTACAGCAACTAGAGTGGACGGTGCTGCGTCGACTCGATGGCTTACTCCAAGGCGATCACAAAACCTTGTTCAGAGGTTCGGGCCTGGAGTTGGCAGACCTGCGTGAGTATCAAGCGCACGACGACGTACGCCACATTGATTGGAATGTGACGGCACGCATGCAAACGCCTTTTGTGCGTGAGCATCAAGAAGATCGTGAAATCAGTGCTTGGTTTTTGCTAGACCTGAGTGGGTCCATGGGCTTTGGCAGTGGTGATCAAACCAAGCGCGAAGTGATGATGCGCTTTGTCGGCGTGATGGCCAAATTGCTCATGAAGCGTGGCAATCGAATTGGGGCTTTGCTTTTAAATTCAGCAGAAACTGGCGGCTTCAAATACATCCCTGCACGCATGGGGAGACGCCATTTGCTGCATGTTTTGCATGCACTTGAAACTTCGCCAAACCATCAGGCCGCGCATCAAACTGATTTGCAAGAATGGATGGCAAGAGCCAATGGCATGCTCAAGCGCAGGTCGACTGTCTTTGTGGTGTCCGATTTCATGGGTGATTTCAATTGGGCATCGGAATTGAGCGCTCTGGGTCGACGGCATGACACCGTGGCCGCACGACTTTTTGATGCCGCAGAAATGAACCTTCCCAATGGTGGATTGATGTTGCTTCAAGACTCAGAAACTGCTGAGCAATTATTTCTGGACACAGCCAATGCCAAGTTTCGAGCGCGTTACGCCAAATTGACTGCCGAACGCGAAGAAAAACTGGCCACTTGTTTTACCCAAGCTGGCGTTGATGCCCTGGAACTTTCAACGGGTGAAGATTTGGCCGCTGCCTTGCTACGATTTTCTGAATTGAGAAAGCGCAGGGTGTGGCGTGCCTGATTTAAGTACCGTCCAATTTTTATGGCCTTTGATGCTCTACAGCAGCATTGGCGTTCCGCTTTTTGCAATTTACTACGCCTACCGGACCCGAAAAATTCCACCCATTTTTCTTCTCTTGGGTTTGTTGTTAATTTGTGCATCACTGGCTCGTCCACAAACTGTTTTAATGACACCCCTGCGTGAGGCCACGGTGATGTTGGTCATTGACACCTCAGGAAGCATGCGCGCCAAGGATTTGAAACCCTCACGCATTGAAGCTGCACAGCAGGCCGCGCAACAATTTATTCAAGACAAACCCAGCAGATTGCGCGTGGGCTTGGTCACGGTAGCGGGCACGGCCGCCTTGGCACAGGCCCCCACAGAGGAGCGCGACGCCCTGCTAAAGGCCCTGGATTATTTACCCTTGCAATATGGCTCTGCCCTGGGGACAAGCATCTTGGTTTCGCTGGAAGCTCTTTTGCCAGGCTCTGGCATTGATGCTCAAAAGATTATCAATGAGGCTTCAGACATGGGAGGCAACAAAAAAGCCACCGACATGGGCAAGTCTCTGGACGAAAAAAATAAGCCCAAAAAGGAAGTGCAAGCATCTGCCAGCCGGGGGCAAAACATGGCCATTGTTTTAATGAGCGATGGTCAAAGCAACATGGGGCCTGAGTTACAAAAAATGGCAGAACTGGCCGCATCGCATGAAGTCAAGGTTTACACCGTTGGCATAGGCACCTCGGAAGGCGATGTGGTTCACATGCAAGGTCGAAGCATGCGTGTGAAGTTAGAAGATGAAGCTCTCAAGAAGGTGGCGGCCATCACAGGCGGCGAATACTTCAGAGCCGATAGCACTGACGGATTGAAAGCTATTTATGACAAATTAGGCTATCGACTCCGATTTGAGAAACGGTCAATGAGTGAGATCAGTGCTTATGTAGCGCTGCTTGGTATGGTATTCGTCTTGATCAGCTTGACCCGAAGCTTTGTTCGCATGGGGAAAATAATTTAGCGCATTCAATCGGGTCAACGCATCAAACCTGTCATCAAATCACGTTAACATCATGCGCATGTCTATGCACAGCCCCAACGATCTTTCTCGCCGGCACATCCCTTTAAACGGCGCTACCAATTTCCGTGATTTGGGGGGGTATGCAGGCTACGATGGTCGCCCCATTCAATGGCGCAAGATTTTCCGATCTGATCATTTGGCCTCACTTGACTCAAACGATTTAGCACAATTAAGGTCATTGGGCATTGCACGTACTTTTGACTTTCGAGGCGTTCAAGAAAGTGAAGCGCAAGCTTATTCTTGGCCAGACATTCAAAGGCACAGCTTGAGCATTGAACCCACCGTGGTGCAAAGACTGCAGGCCCAGCAATTAAGCGGACAGCCCCTGACTGCAGCAGACGCCTTGGACGCCATGCAGACCACCTACCGTGACTTTGTGAAATCTGATTCACATCGATTTGCAGAATTGTTTGAACACCTGTTGGCCACACCCGAGCCACTGCTTTTTCATTGCACAGCTGGCAAAGATCGAACTGGCTTGGCAGCAGCCTTACTTTTGTCCGCCTTGGGCGTGTCCGAAGAAGACATTTGGCACGACTATTTGCTCACCAATCAGCTCTACAAACGCAACAGCACCGGTGCCACCACCTTGTCACCCGATGTCCTAAAAATTGTGTGGGAAGTGCAAGAGAGTTTTCTCAAAGCTTCTCTGGAAGTGATCAACACGGACCACGGTGGCATGCATCAATATTTGTCACGTCAGTTAGGTTTGACGGATGCTGCACGAAAAAAATTGCAACAGCTTTATTTAGCGTAAATTTGCAGTTTTGGAGGCCGTTCGATTGACACTTTGCCTCACATTGAGCACCCCCACCCTGCATGGTTACAGCACCCCGCATAACTTTTAAAGTTCAATCAGCCGTTGCAAGAACGACACGTGAAGCCGGAAAAATTAAAGTGAATCTAGAGCCCTTGCCCAATTCACTTTCAATTTTCAATTCACCACCATGTCGTTGCATGACATGTTTGACAATGGCCAAGCCCAGGCCTGTGCCACCGGACTCTCTTGATCGGCTT
>JBIKOZ010000003.1:0-19980 GCA_044357745.1 Limnohabitans sp.
GAAGGTGGGATTCGAACCCACGGTGATGTTGCCACCACGCCTGATTTCGAGTCAGGTACATTCGACCACTCTGCCACTTCTCCTGCATTCAACATTGCGACGGGTCACTGCCGCAAATTCTATCAGTATGTCTAATTGACGAAGCTTAAGCTCGCAATTCAGTTATGCCGCCCATATAAGGCCGTAACACATCCGGCACCGTCACAGAACCATCCGCGTTCTGATAATTCTCAAGCACAGCCACAAGCGCACGGCCTACCGCCAAACCTGAGCCATTCAAAGTGTGCACCAATTCATTCTTGCCTTGCGCGTTTTTAAAACGCGCTTGCAAACGACGCGCTTGGAATGCCTCACAGTTAGAACAAGAACTGATCTCACGGTAAGTTCCTTGCGCTGGCACCCACACCTCGAGGTCATACGTTTTGGTAGAACCAAAGCCCATGTCACCCGAGCACAGCAACATCACGCGATAAGGCAAGCCTAGTTTCTGCAAAATAGCTTCTGCATGCCCCGTCATTTCTTCCAGCGCTGCGTAGCTTTTCTCTGGATGAACAATTTGCACCATCTCTACTTTGTCGAACTGGTGCTGACGAATCAGGCCGCGTGTATCACGGCCAGCACTGCCCGCTTCAGAACGGAAGCAAGGTGTGTGGGCTGTGAGTTTCATAGGCAGATCCGACTCTGCCAAAATTTCATCGCGCACCACATTGGTCAAGGTGACTTCTGAGGTGGGGATCAAATAAAGGGCTTGGCTTTCTGCACCTTCTTCAGAATCTTGCCCCCCTTTTTTGGCGGCAAACAAATCGCCTTCAAATTTAGGCAGTTGTCCGGTACCGCGCAAAGTGTCTGCATTGACGATGTAGGGTGTATAGCACTCTGTATAACCGTGTTCTTGTGTTTGTGTGTCCAACATGAACTGCGCCAGCGCACGGTGCATGCGCGCAATTTGGCCGCGCATGAAGGTAAATCGTGCGCCAGACAACTTGATGCCAATGTCAAAGTCCAAGCCAAGCTTTTCACCAATGTCGACGTGATCGCGCACCTCAAAGTCGAAGGTCTTCGGGCCCTTGCCATCCGCACTCCATTTGCGTACTTCGACATTGCCATGCTCGTCAGCACCCACAGGCACGCTTTCGTGTGGCAAGTTGGGCACGGCCAATAACATGTCTTGAAGCTCAGCTTGCAAAGCATCTAGGCGCACCGCAGACGCATCGAGTTCTGTTTTGATGCTGGCCACGTCGGCCATCACTTGATCGGTACTTTCGCCTTTGGCTTTCAACATGCCAATTTGTTTAGACAAGCTGTTGCGTTGACTTTGTAATTCTTCGGTGCGTGTTTGCAAAGTTTTACGCTCTGCCTCTAAGGCGCGAAACTTTTCGACATTCAAGAAAGCTTGTGGATTTTTGCGAGTCTCTAGGCGCGCGACAGCGGCGTCGAGGTCTTTTCGGAGCAGGAGAATGTCTAGCATGTGAATAAAAGTGAGGCGGCCAATCAATGGCCATCGTTTAATTTGAGGCCTTTGGGCAAGGGGAACTTGATGGTTTCTGTCACGCCATCTAATTTGCGAATGGACGTCGCGCCCAAAGCGCGCAATCGGTGAATCACGTCTTGCACCAAAACTTCTGGGGCCGAAGCGCCGGCAGTGAGGCCGACACGGTGTTTGCCAATGAACCACTCATTTTGCAGTTCTTCTGCGGTGTCAATCATGTAACTGTCCGCGCCCATTCGGCTGCCTAATTCACGCAGGCGGTTGCTGTTGGAGCTGGTAGGACTGCCCACCACCACCAAAACATCTATTTGAGGGGCCATGAGCTTGACCGCATCTTGTCTGTTTTGAGTCGCGTAGCAAATGTCTTGTTGTTTGGGTTCGCGCACTTTCGGAAAGCGCGCCTTCACAGCTTGCAAAATTTCTGCAGCGTCGTCCACGCTCAAAGTGGTTTGGGTGACCACCGCCAAAAGCTCGGTTTGCTTAGGATGCGCGTTGACCACATCGTGCACATCTTCCACCAAGTGAATGCCATTGGGCAATTGGCCCATGGTGCCTTCCACCTCAGGATGGCCCTTGTGGCCAATCATGATGAACTCATAACCTTCTTTGTGCAGCTTGGCCACTTCCACGTGCACCTTGGTCACCAAGGGGCAGGTCGCGTCAAAAATAGTGAAGCCGCGGGCTTCTGCTTCGGCCTGAACCGCTTTGCTCACACCATGTGCACTGAACACCAACGTCGCGCCAGGCGGTACGTCGCTGAGTTCTTCAATGAAGATGGCGCCTTTGGTTTTGAGATCGTTGACCACGTAGGTGTTGTGCACAATTTCGTGGCGTACATAAATAGGCCGCCCAAATTTAGCAATGGCCGCTTCCACAATGTCGATGGCACGGTCGACGCCAGCACAAAAGCCGCGCGGTTCAGCCAACAAAATTTCTTGTACGCCCATATTTGATTTCATATGCTTGAAGTGATTTTATAAAATACCAATGACATGAACTTCAAACGTGACGGGATGACCCGCCAAGGGGTGATTGAAGTCAAACAATACAGCCCCATCATCGCCCACTTGCATCACAGCGCCAGCATAAGTGCCGTGGCCATCGGGTGTGGGAAACTGAACCACATCGCCAGGCACATAGTGTTCTTGTGATGCACCCAGCTGAGCTAACAATTTGCGCGCCACCCATTGCTGCATGTCGGGATTGCGATCACCAAAAGCGACGCCCGGGGTCAGTTCAAACGTGGTGCGCACACCTTCTTCCAAACCCACGAGGCAAGCTTCCATGCCAGGTGACAACTCACCCGAGCCTAAGGACAAAGTGGCTGGCTTGTCTTCAAAGGTGTTGATCAACGTTCCCTGAGGCCCGGCCAATCGGTAATGCAGCGTTAAAAAGGATCCGGCGTGGACAGTGGTCATAAAACTTGATTCTGCGAAATGAGCCTTGAAGGCGCATTCAGCGCAATTCAAAGCAGGCTAATGAAAATCCAAACTGTGCCATGCACTGGCCATTGGGTTCAGACTCCATGAGTCGAATGTGCCATTGTAAAAAGCTTCTGCGGCTTTCGTCCCAAAAAGCCTCAATCAGAGGCATTTATCTCAACAGAAAGCCCATGAATCTTCAAGAATTACCCCCAGATACCCGTCCCCGCGAAAAAATACTCACCCGCGGGCCCGGTGCCTTGAGCGATACCGAGCTTTTGGCTCTGCTGCTGAGAACAGGGGTGCCGGGCCGCAATGTGCTGCAATTGGCACAAGACATGTTGCTGGCCAGTGGCGGGCTGGCCAATTTGCTGCTCACACCACCCGCCCATCAACCGCCCATCAAAGGCCTGGGCCCTGCCAAAAAATCTGAGTTATTGGCCGTCATGGAGCTGGCCAAGCGCGCCATGGCCCAGCAACTTTCGAACCGGGAAGTCATGCAAAGTGCAGCCAGCGTTCAGTTTTATTTGCAACTTAATTTGGCCCACAAAACACACGAGGTGTTTGCCATGCTGTTTTTAGACGCCCAGCACAAGCTGGTTTGCATGGAAACTTTGTTTCGGGGCACGCTCAGCCAAACCAGCGTTTACCCCCGAGAGGTGGTGCTTCGGGCGCTGCACCACCACAGCGCTGCCGTGGTGTTGGCGCACAACCATCCCAGTGGTTCTGTGCATCCCAGCCCCGCAGACCTGCACCTCACAAAAACCTTGAAATTAGCCTTGGCCATGGTGGATGTTCGCGTACTAGACCACGTCATTGTGGGGCCCGGCCAAGCATTTTCCATGGCAGAGCAAGGTGTTTTATAAACAGCGCCTACAGTGCCATGACCTTGTGGCAATATGAGCTTGTGAAATTTCAATCGCTTCAAGATCTCAAACACATTCAAAAGCAAATTGCGCTGGCACAGGCCAAAGCAGCTGCTGAGGCGGCTGCGCGGGCGGCGGAGCTCAAGAGAATTGAAGCGGAAAAGAACTTATTTATTCGCGCCATTGGCAATGTGGCGCCGCTGCCTCTCCACAATCAAGCCCATTTGCCACCCACGCCCCGAGCTCCTGTCGCCGCACAAAGAGCAAAAGACGAAGCCGAAGTCATCAAAGATTCTCTCAGCGATGAATTTGATGTCAGCACCCTGCTGGACACTGACGACGCATTGAGCTTCAGGAGGCCCAGCGTCGGGCCGGAAGTCACTCGCAAATTACGCAAGGGCGATTGGTCCATTCAACGTGAGATTGATTTGCATGGACTTCGCAGTGACGAAGCCCGATTGGCGCTCACCGCTTTCATACGTGACGCTCACAAGCATGGGCTTCGGTGTGTGCGCGTGGTGCACGGCAAGGGCTTGGGTTCACCCGGCAAAACGCCTGTGTTGAAATCCAAGGTGCACAGTTGGTTGGTTCAAAAAAATCAAGTCATGGCCTTTGTTCAAGCCAAACCAGCAGAGGGCGGCGCAGGAGCGCTGGTGGTGCTGCTAACACCCTCCTGATTTTTAAAATGCAGGGGGCTTTATTCTGCTGCCTGGCGCAAGGTTTGGGAAACGGGTTGCCGCAAAACTTCTTTCAGACCCCACCAACCCGCAAGCCAGGCCAACAAAGCGCCAGTGAGTGCGCCTGCCAAAGGCACCCACAGCGAAGCCGTCCATTCAAATTCAAACACAAAGCGAGCCAATCCCCAACCGATCAGTTCCGCCACGAGACTGGCCAAAAAACCAGCGAGCAAGCCAACGCCCATCAACTCAGAAGTTTGAACTTGACTGAGCAGTCGCGCCGTAGCGCCCAAAGCACGCATGATGGCGAATTCGCGTTTTCTTTCTTCACGCGTAGAAGTGACTGCAGCCATGAGAACCAAAAGCCCGGCCAACAAAGTGAACACAAATAAAAATTCAACGGCTTGTATCACTTGATCCAAAACTTTTTGCAACTGAATCAATGAAGCTCTCAAGTCCACGCTGGTGATGTTGGGGAACTGCTGCAATAAATTCCTCTCAAACGATTTGACATCGGGCGTTTTGAAAGTAGCCATGTAACTCAGGGGTACTTCGGGCAGTGTGTCTACTGGATACATGACAAAGAAATTGGCGCGCATGGAACCCCAATCAACTTTTCGAATTGATGTGATCTTTCCTTCCGTCTTCACACCGCCTACATCAAATTGAAGCCGATCGCCCAGTTTGAGTCCGAGTGTTTTTGCAATGCCCGCTTCAACGCTCACGGCATCGGCTTCACCCGCTTGCCAACGCCCTTGCACCACTTCATTGTGCTGAGGCTGGGCGGCACGAGCTGACAAATTAAATTCACGGTCTACCAAACGTTTGGCCCGCTCTTCCACAAAGTCACTGGGGCTCACTGCTTTGCCATTGATGGCCAAGAGCCGTCCTCGAATCATGGGATACCAGTCGTATTCTTGAACACCCGACTGTGCCAAAGCCGCCTGAAAGGCTTGCGTTTGATCAGGCTGCACATTGATCACAAATCTGTCGGGCGCATTGACGGGTGTTGCTTTGCGCCAGCTGCTGATCAGATCGGTCCTGAGCAAGACCAACAAGACCAAGGCCAGCAAACCTACCGACAAAGCACTGACCTGAACCACTGCAAAAACAGGCCGGGCCATCACTTGCCGGGTGGCCAGCAACAACCACCGAGGCGTTGTATCGGAGGGCACCCATTGGCGTAGCAACTTCAAACACAACCAAGTCACACCGGCAAATATCAAACTGGCCACAGCAAAACCACCTACGGTCATGAGGCCTAACTTGATATCTCGGCTAGCCCACATCAGTGCGCCCGCAAAGCCCAACAGACCCGCCATCAAAACACCCAAGGATGCAGGCTGAAGCCCCCCCATGTCACGTCGAATCACACGCAGCGCAGGCACGCTGGCCAATTGCAAAACAGGGGGCAAACCAAACGCTACTAAAAGTGTTAACCCCATGCCCATTCCCAACCATGCGGGGGCCCATGAAGCAGGCGGTAATTGCGCCTCGACCAAACCCGCCAATAACCAAACAAATGCATGATGAATGCCGTAACCCAAGCCCAATCCCAGCAGGCTGGCCACCAAACCTGCGCTGACAAATTCAAAACCGTAGGCCACCGACAAGGTCTTTTGGCTTTGACCCAGCACCCGAAGCAAAGCGCAGCCATCTAAATGTCTCGCAGCAAAGGTCCTGGCGGCCAACGCCACTGCCACCGCACAGAGCAATGCGGCAAGCAAGGCCACAAGGTTCAAAAACTTTTCTGCACGATCAAGCGTTTGCCGCATTTCAGGTCGACCACTTTCCATCGACTCTATTTGCACGCCTCGAACATGAGACTGAAGAACTTCTTCACGTCCCCAATTTAAAAACTTTTGAACATCGGTTTGATTTTCTGGGCCCGCTACTGCCATTCGGTAGGTGATGCGACTGGCCGGTTGAATCAAACCGGTTGCTTCGACATCTTGCATGTTGAATAAAACACGAGGCGCAAAATTCATGAAATTGGCACCGCGGTCGGGCTCCTTGTCGATCAAGGCGGTAATTTGAAAAGCCTTGTCACCAAGCCAAAGTGTTTTGCCAACTTGCAAATTAAGTACGTCCAACAAAGGAGGATCAACCCAAACCGTTCCCGGTGCTGGCACTTCACGGGTGATGACGACTTTTGAACTGGATGCATCTGGCGTCGCAGGCGTTAGCAAGCTCAAACTGCCACGCAAGGGGTATCCCAAATTGACCGCCTTCATGGCCACCAATTTGGCTTCTCCACCATCCGCATCGTCTGCGCGAGCCATGCTGGGGAAACTGAGTGTTGTGTTGGTGGTGAGGCCGAGTGATTTGGCTTTTTGCACAAAGTTGTCGGGGGTGGCTTTGTCGCTGACCACCACAGCATCACCGCCGATGAGTTGTCGCGCATCGCGCCATAAGCCAGACTGGATTCTGTCTGCAAAAAAACCGACTGCCGACAGTGCAGCCACAGCCAACACCACAGACACAATAAGCAGATTGAGCTCTCCAGATCGAAGGTCACGCCAGAGGTTGCGCCAACCTAGTGTGAGCGCCAATGGCCAATCAAAGGAAACCTTAATAGGTTTCAAGGTGCAACCGGCCTTCTTGTTTCAAACTCTGGCCCAGCTGATCCCAATTGAGACCCGCCTGTGTGGCCACATCGTGCAAAGCCAACACCACACCTTCTTCCATACTTTTTAAACCGCAGACATAGAAAAAAGAATTGGGGTCTTTCAAGAGTGGCACCAGATCGGCAGCACGCTCGCGCATGGCGTCTTGCACATAGCGCTTTGGCTGACCCGGTGTGCGAGAAAAGGTGAAGTTGATGTCAATGAAATCTTTGGGCAACTTGAGCAAGGGTCCAAAATAAGGCAATTCTTCTTGGGTACGGGCGCCAAAGAACAGCATCAATTTGCCGCCCTCAAATTTTCCCGTTTGACGCAAACGTCGGCGCCACTCGGTCATGCCGCGCATGGGCGCGCTGCCCGTGCCAGTGCAAATCATCACGATGTTGGATTTAGGATGGTTGGGCATTAAGAAGCTGCTGCCAAACGGACCAATCACTTGCAGGGTGTCGCCCACTTTGACGTCGCACAAATAATTGGAGCACACACCTTGGACAGGCTTGCCATCGTGATCTTCTGTCACGCGCTTCACGGTCAAAGACACATTGTTGTAACCAGCGCGCTCACCATTGCGCGGGCTGGCGATGGAATATTGGCGTGCATGGTGCGGCTTGCCCAAGGCATCGAGACCTGGCGGCACAATGGCCACCGACTGGCCCTCCAAAACAGGGAACGGCATGCTCCCGAAATCAATCACGATGTGATGTGTTTCGTTGGTTGTACCCGCTTCGTTCACTTTAAAGTTACCCACCACCGTGGCTTGGGTTGGCTTCTTGGGGCCATACAAGTTGGTGTAAGCGTGCGCCGCAGACCAAGGCGGCAGGGTGGCACCATAGGCCGATGAATTGAAAACGGCTTCGCCTGACGCACTGACTGCCGCAGAGGCTTTAGCTTGTGACACGCCTGAAGCTTCTGGTGCTTGCGCAATGGCTTCGCTGTTAACCCCGTTCGCTTGCAAATCGGCTTCGCTCAAGGGGGCTGGCAGATCGTCCCAGGTCAATTGTTCTTCAACGGAATATGCCTTGACCTTGGGCATGCTGCGCCAGTTATCAATAGAACCCGTCGGGCAAGGCGGCACACAGGCCATGCACAGATTGCATTTTTCAGCATCGACCACGTAATTGCGAGAGTCGTGCGTGATGGCACCCACGGGGCACGTGGCCTCGCAAGTGTTGCAACGAATGCAGATCTCTGGGTCAATCAGGTGTTGCTGAATTAAAACGGCTTCTGTGGTCATGGCGACTGTGTTGAATCTTTTGAATCAGATCTCAGCTGAAACGAACGTAATCGAAGTCTACAGCCTGACGGTTAATGCCCATCACTGGAGGGGCAATCCAGTTGGCAAATTTGCCTGGCTCGACGACACGGCCCATGAGGCTGCCCACATAGGCGCGGTCTTCGTTGGTCGGCAACCACTCGCCTACTTTGGCCATCCACTCTTCGCTGGTCACCACGCGGCCTTCGGGTGTGATTTTGGAGCCCGACAAGGAACCAATGTTGCGGTGGAAGGCTTTGTGCGGGGCTGTCAATTTGAAGGCAATACCAGCCTTGCTGATAACACGGTTCCAACGCTCAATACCGCCTTTGGAATCAACGATGTAGTCGTCGCGCAGCACTTCGTTCAGTGCGTTCAACATGGGCACTTCTTTTTCAATCAGCTTGCCTTCTTCAACAGCCAAAATTTTGTAGGTGTTGCCCTTCAAAACATGGTCGTCTGCGCGCTTGCCTTCTTCATAGCGACCCTTAAGGCCAGAGCTGTAAAAGGTGGCTGCGTTGGAAGACTCGTCAGCGCCAAACAAATCAATGGTGACTGAGAAATGGAAGTTGATGTAACGCTGAATGGTAGGCAGGTCAATCACACCTGCTGCGCGCAGCTTGGCCACATCGTCGGTTTTGAGTTGGTTCATCACATCCACGGTGCGCTGGATGGTGCGGCTCACGCCAGACTCACCCACAAACATGTGGTGCGCTTCTTCGGTCAACATGAACTTGGTGGTGCGCGCCAAAGGATCGAATGCAGATTCGGCCAAAGCACATAACTGAAACTTGCCGTCACGGTCTGTGAAGTAAGTGAACATGAAGAAAGACAACCAGTCGGGTGTCTTTTCATTGAAGGCTTGCAAGATGCGGGGGTTGTCTTCGTTGCCACTGTTGCGTTGTAACAAAGCATCGGCTTCTTCACGGCCGTCTTTGCCAAAGTATTTGTGCAACAAATACACCATGGCCCACAAGTGACGGCCTTCTTCCACGTTGATTTGAAACAGGTTGCGCAGATCGTACATGCTGGGGGCTGTGAGGCCTAAATGGCGTTGCTGCTCGACCGATGCTGGCTCGGTGTCACCTTGCGTCACGATGATGCGCCGAAGGTTAGCGCGGTGTTCGCCAGGCACGTCTTGCCAGACTTTTTCACCCACGTGATCACCAAAATGAATCTTGCGGTCTTGCTCGCCTGGATTCAAAAACACACCCCAACGGTAGTCGCGCATTTTGACGTGGCCAAACTGCGCCCAACCCTGTGGGTCAACGCTGACGGCGGTACGCAAATACACGTCCATGTCTTTGGAGCCTTCAGGGCCCATGTCGTCCCACCAGTTGATGAAGTTGGGCTGCCATTGTTCGAGCGCGCGTTGTAGCGTACGGTCTTCAGACAAGTTAACGTTGTTAGGAATCTTTTCGCTGTAGTTGATACCGGACATCAGAGTCTCCAGAAATTAAAGCAACGGTGGGGTCAAATTTTGGTTGCAGCAAAGACCACCGGGAACCTTGCTGCACAACACTTTCAAAAAACTTTTGTACCTGTCTGGCTTAAACACGGTTCATATCAAACTGCACTTTTTCGCCTTTGCCGTACACCTTCAAGGCACCTTTTTCGCCCACCGCATTGGGACGCTGGAAAATCCAGTTTTGCCATGCGGTGAGGCGTCCAAAAATACGGGTCAGCATGTTCTCTTGGCTGGCAAAACGCAGGTTGGCTTCGAGGCCTGTGAGGGCGTCGGGTGACATCGAGGCGCGTTGCTCAAGGGCCGTGCGAATTTCGTCCTCCCAATCGATGTCATCGGGAGCGGCTGTGACCAAGCCCAAGGCCAAGGCCGCATCAGCGTCCAAGGCTTTGCCAATGGCGCCGCGAGCGGCTTCCATGGCGGGCATTTCTTCGTAGAAGCGGCGGGCCAAGCGAGACTGATCGTTCACCATGGGGTAGAAGCCAAAGTTGAATTCGTTCAACTGAATGGTAGGGGCTTTGTCTGCATCATCGGGCAAGGCCAACATGTAGGTGCGGTCGGCACAGAAAGCCAATTCAGCAAACGTGCCCACAAAGCAAGTGCCCTCTTCGACAATGGCAAAAATGCTCCGTGAAGACACGTCCAAACGAGCCAAAGTGCGGCGCAAGTGGCCAATGGTTTCGCGGACGAACCAGTGGTCTTGATGAGCCAGCAAAGTGGCATCGCTGGCCAAGACAGCTTTGGCATCGCCCACCGCCTTCAGCAACCATGTACCGATGTCGAGTTCGTTGGTGCGCATGTGCAAAATGGCGTCGTCTAATTCACGCACCATTTGCAATGGCCACCACTGCGCGCCAGCAGCCAAGATGCCGGCGATGTCTGTAGGTTGTGCCGTTATTGGGGCCTTGACAGTGAAAGTGGCCAAGCGCTTGGGGCGGTCAATTTCAACGGTCACATTGTTGTAGCTGATGTAATCGGCTTCAATGTTGCGCTGAATGGGTGTCAGGGCCACGCCTTTTTCTGACGCAGGACGGTCGCTTTTGGCAGCCAAGTTGTCTGCACGCTCGCGCACCACTTGTTGGAATTGGTTGGGCTTGGCAATGGCATCGACCAAGCGCCAGTCGACCGCACGCTGACCGCGCACACCTTCCACGCTGGTGCAGAAAATATCGGCCAAGTCGTGGCGCACGTGGCGCTTGTCAGTCACGCGGGTGAGGCCACCAGTACCGGGCAGCACGCCAAGCAATGGCACCTCTGGCAAGGACACAGAAGATGAACGGTCGTCTACCAACACGATGTCGTCACAGGCCAATGCCAACTCGTAACCACCGCCAGCGCAAGCGCCGTTCAGTGCAGCCACAAATTTCAAACCTGAGTACTTGCTGGAATCTTCAATACCGTTGCGCGTTTCGTTGGTGAACTTACAGAAGTTCACTTTCCATCCATGAGTAGAGACACCCAGCATGAAAATGTTGGCGCCAGAGCAAAATACGCGGTCTTTCAAACTGGTGACCACCACGGTGCGAACTTCGGGGTGCTCAAATCTGATGCGCTGCAAAGCGTCGTGCAATTCAATGTCGACGCCCAAGTCGTAGGAGTTGAGCTTGAGTTTGTAGCCAGGGCGAATGCCGGCGTTTTCGTCAATGTTGATGGACAGTGTGGCAACCACACCCACAAACGACAATGTGATGTGCTTGTAGTTGTCGACTGTCGTTTGGTAATTCACGAAGGGGGTTGATGTCATGTTCGTCTCCAAAATCGAGGGTTGGGCCCATGACATGCATTTTATTGCAGTAAAGCAAGGCGTTCAACATGCAATTTAGTGCAAATAACTAGTACTTACCCTATGTATTGAGGTGTGCCTTCGAAGCTCACTCCACCCACTGAATCAATTTGCGTACTTCGGTGTTCAAGCGCTGGAAGCTGGCATCCGTATCTTGTGCGCTGGTGTCAATGCTGATGTCGGCTTTGGAATAGAAAGCCGAACGGCCTGCCAAAATTCGCTTCAGATCTTCCATGGCTTCGGGGCTGGCGGCCATGGGGCGCAAATCGCCTTGCGCCGCCACTCGAGCCATGTGGTCGTTGGCATTGGCTTGCAACCACACCGTGGTGCAATGCGACAGCAGTAAATTGAAATTGGCCGATTCAGACACCAAGCCACCAGGCGTCGCAATCACCATTTCAGGGTAAATTTGTATGGCTTCTTCTAAAGCACGTCGCTCGTACCGGCGGTAGGCATTGGCACCATAGAGGTTGTGAATTTCGCTGATTTGGCAACCTGCAAATTTTTCGATCTCGCGGCTGAGTTCTATGAATGGGAAACCCAAATCATCGGCCAAACGCTGGCCCAGCGTGGTTTTGCCAGCGCCTCTGAGGCCAATGAGTGCAATGCGTGTGCGGCGTGCGGCGGCATCGCCGCCTTCACCAAACATCTCTGTTAACTGCACCCGAGCGCGCCTTAAATCAGACTCTGTGCGCTTGCCCAATAGCTCTCGAATGAGCAACCACTCTGGTGTGCTGGTGCTGATGTCGCCCAACAACTCGGCCAAAGAACATTGCAAAGCATGCGACACCTGAAGCAATACCAAAACGGACACATTGCCCGTGCCATATTCCAAATTGGCCAAGTGCCGCTCCGACACATCGGCTGCCATTGCCACTGCTTTTCGTGTCATCCCTTTGCGTGAACGCAGGTTGCGCACGCGTTCACCCAGCGACATTAGAAATGGGCTGCGCAAAGGCTCAAGTGAGCCACCAACTTCAACAAATGCGGTCGATGAATCGGACACCGATAACTCCCAAAAACAAGAGGCCAGCAAAAACATGGCATTCAACTCAAGGGAAAACCCTCAATATTGAGCGCACACAGAACATGCACTTTATTGCATACTCCACTGCAAGCAAGATAATGCATTTATACCGCTTGTTGCTTGAAACCCCAAGCGTTTTAATGCACACACGTCAAATTTTTTGATCTGATCACGGAGATCGCCATGGCCCTGCCTTCTGCACCCCCAGCGCAATTTAACTTTGCGCAGTTCCTGATTGCTGCCAACAACAGCCGCAAAGAAAAGACGGCGCTGATCGACGATGTGGGCACACTCACCTACGGCAGCATGGCGGAACAAATTCGCGCCTGTGCGGCGGGTTTAAGAAAGTTGGGCCTCAAACGCGAAGAGCGTGTGCTCTTGTTAATGCATGACAGCACCGATTGGGTGGTGTCCTTCTTGGGTGCTTTGTATGCCGGTGTGGTGCCCGTTGCCGTGAACACGCTCCTCACAGCTGAAGACTACGCCTTCATGATCAACAACAGTCGCGCGCAAGCGGCTTTGGTGTCTTCGGCTTTATTGGGCACATTGACCAGCGCCATTGCACATGGCACCAAGAGCATCAAACATGTCGTGGTGTCTAGGCACGAGGGCGACCTGCCCCCCGTTCACACCCACTTCAAAGATTTACTGGCATCTGGCACGGGCCCCAGTTTGCCCGCTGAAACACATGCCGATGAACCCGCCTTTTGGCTTTTCTCATCAGGCTCCACAGGTAACCCCAAAGGCACCGTTCATACGCAGGGCAACTTGTATTGGACAGCACAGTTGTACGGCAAAGGCGTGTTGGGTTTAACGTCCAACGATGTGGTGTTTTCTGCGGCTAAGTTGTTCTTTGCCTATGGCTTGGGCAACGCGCTCACCTTCCCCTTGAGCGTGGGCGCCAGCGTGGTGTTGATGGCCGAACGCCCCACACCGCAAGCCACTTTCAAACGCATGGTGGACCTCAAACCCACTGTGTTTTATGGTGCCCCAACAGGCTACGGCGGTATGTTGGCAAGCCCTGACTTACCCACCAAGGATCAAGTGGCCTTGCGTCTCTGCTCATCCGCTGGCGAAGCCTTGCCCGCCGACATTGGCGAAAGATGGACCACCCGTTTTGGCTGCGAAATCATTGACGGCATCGGCTCCACCGAAATGCTGCATGTGTTTTTGTCCAATACGCCCGGTGATGTGCGCTATGGCACCACAGGCAAAGCTGTGCCTGGTTACGAAGTTCAATTGCGCGGCGAACAAGGCGAACTGATCACGGGCCACAACGAGATTGGCGACCTGTTCATCAAAGGCCCCAGCGCAGCCTTGATGTATTGGAACAACCGCGAAAAAACACGCGACACCTTTCAAGGCGAATGGACCCAGAGTGGCGACAAATACTCGCGCGACTTAGACGGCTATTACACCTATGCAGGTCGCAACGACGACATGCTGAAAGTCAGTGGCATCTATGTATCACCCTTCGAAGTGGAATCCACTTTGGTTCAACACCCGGCCATTTTGGAAGCTGCCGTCATCGGCAAAGTTGACGCCGATGGCCTGACCAAAACCAAAGCCTTCGTCGTGCTGAAGTCAGGACAAAGCCTGACAGAAGAAGATGTCAAAGCCTTTGTGAAAGAAAGATTAGCACCCTACAAATACCCCCGCTTTGTAGAGTTCACCACTGAGCTTCCCAAAACAGCCACCGGCAAGATTCAGCGTTTTCGTTTGCGCGACTTAGAAAACAAAAAGGCTTGAGGCAATCTAAGCTCAAGCCTTGACGAGTCGACCCAAAGACTAGACTGCTTATTTCTTTCAGGTGTTTTTAGACACCGTGATAGTGGGGAACTTCGCTGAAAAGTCTTTCGCCTTGGCTGCAATATTGATGGCCACTTGGCGCGCCACCGATTTGTAAATGCCCGCCACTTCGCCATCAGGATCGGCCACCACCGTGGGCTTGCCGTTGTCGGCTTGTAAACGAATTTGCATGCTCAATGGCAACGCACCCAAGTAGTCCATCTGATAACTCTCGGCCATTTTCTTACCGCCATCAGCGCCAAAAATATGTTCCACATGGCCGCAATTTGTACAGACATGGACCGCCATGTTTTCCACAATGCCCAAAATAGGCACGCCCACTTTTTCAAACATCTTGATGCCCTTTTTGGCATCCAGCAATGCGATGTCTTGCGGCGTGGTCACAATCACGGCGCCGGTCATGGGCACACGTTGGCTGAGTGTGAGTTGTATATCGCCCGTGCCGGGTGGCATGTCGATGATCAAATAGTCCAGTTCTTTCCAGTTGGTTTGTCGCAGCAACTGCTCCAGCGCTTGGGTGGCCATAGGGCCACGCCAAATCATGGCTTCGTCTTGGTTCACTAAGAAACCAATCGACATGACTTGAACACCATAGTTTTCCATGGGCTCCATGGTTTTGCCGTCTTCACTTTCAGGTCGACCTTCAATGCCCATCATCATGGGCTGGCTGGGTCCGTAAATGTCGGCATCAAGCAATCCCACACTGGCGCCTTCTGCCGCCAGCGCCAACGCCAAGTTCACGGCGGTGGTGCTTTTGCCCACACCGCCCTTGCCGGAGGCCACACCGACGATGTTTTTCACCTGCGGCAACAAAGCGACACCGCGTTGCGCAGCATGCGCCGCAATTTTCATGGTCACATTGGCAGACACATGGGTCACACCAGGTACCTGCTTGGCCGCTGCAATCAAGGCCTCTCGCAATGCGGGAATTTGACTTTTAGCGGGGTAGCCCAATTCAACATCAAAGGCCACATTGCCGCCGTCAACCACCAGGCCCTTTAAGATTTTGGTAGAGACAAAGTCTTTGCCCGTGTTGGGGTCAATGACCGATTCGAGGGCTTTTTGGAGTTGTTCTGAGGTCGGCATGTGAAACTTTCGGGGATTGGGCGGCAGTTTAGCGACATCGGACGGTCGAAGCCCATAAAATCACTGATTCCCCTACAAATAGCCACCTCATGTCTGCCTCGTCCGTTTCGATCCCATCCACAGCCCAACGACAAATTTTTGTCACGACCGCTTTGCCCTATGCCAATGGCAATTTCCACATCGGTCACATCATGGAATACATCCAGGCCGACATTTGGGTTCGTGCGCAGCGCATGCAGGGTCATGAGGTGCACTTTGTGTGTGCCGACGATGCACACGGTGCGCCCATCATGATTGCCGCCGAAAAAGCGGGCATCACGCCGCAGCAGTTTGTGGCCAACATCGCTTCGGGTCGCAAGCCCTACCTCGATGGCTTTCACATTGCTTTTGACAACTGGCATTCCACAGATGGTCCTGAAAACCACGAGTTGGCCCAACAGATTTACCGCGACCTCAAAGCTGCGGGATTCATCGCTACCAAAACCATCGAGCAATTCTTTGACCCTGAAAAGTCAATGTTCTTGCCCGACCGATTCATCAAAGGCGAATGCCCCAAGTGCGGTGCCAAAGACCAATATGGCGACAGTTGCGAATCATGCGGTGCTGTGTATGCCCCCACCGAAGTGAAGAACCCCTACTCCGCTTTGTCGGGCGCCGCGCCAGTCCTCAAACAATCCGAGCACTACTTCTTCAAACTGTCTGACCCCCGCTGCGTTGAGTTCTTAGAAAAATGGACGCACGACACCGGCCGTTTGCAGCCTGAAGTACTGAACAAAATCAAAGAATGGTTCGCGAAAGACGAAGAAGGCCAAGGCGGCTTGGGCGATTGGGACATCAGCCGAGATGCGCCTTATTTCGGCATTGAAATTCCCGATGCACCCGGCAAATATTTTTACGTGTGGCTGGATGCACCCATTGGCTACTTGGCTTCTCTGAAAAACTATTTGGGCAAGATTGGCGTGGACTACAACGCTTATATCAACAACCCCAACGTCGAGCAGTACCATTTCATCGGCAAAGACATCACTTATTTTCATACCTTGTTCTGGCCTGCCATGCTGCACTTCAGTGGCCGCAAAACGCCCAATGCAGTTTATGTGCACGGCTTCTTAACCGTCAGTGGCGAGAAGATGAGCAAGAGTCGCGGCACGGGCCTCGACCCGCTCAAGTATTTGAAACTGGGCATGAACCCCGAGTGGCTGCGTTACTACATTGCGGCCAAGCTCAATGGTCGCAACGAAGACGTCGACTTCAACCCCGAAGACTTCATGGCCCGCGTCAACTCTGACTTGGTGGGCAAATACATCAACATTGCGTCACGCGCAGCGGGCTTCATTGCCAAGCGCTTGGGTGGCAAGTTGGGTACGGTGTCTGCAGACGGTCAAGCATTGCTCCAACAATTGCACGAAGGTGTCGCACCTATCGCCAAACTTTATGACGAGCGCGACTTTGCCAAAGCATTGCGCGAAGTGATGCTATTGGCCGACCGCGTGAACGAATACGTGGACCAAAATAAACCTTGGGAATTGGCCAAACAAGAAGGCATGGACGCGCGTCTGCACGACGTTTGCACCACTTGCATTGAAGCCTTCCGTTTGCTCAGCCTCATGTTGAAACCAGTGTTGCCTTTGCTGGCCAGCAATGTAGAGAGGTTCCTGAACATTGACGCAATGACCTTCACCAAGGTGCAAGCGTCTTTGGGTGCTGGCCACGCCATCAACGACTACAAGCACTTGATGCAGCGCGTCGATGTGGCCATGCTCGATGCTTTGTTTGAAGCCCCAGCGCCAGTGATCGAAGCGGCGCCCCTGCCAGGCGGTGAAGCCATTGCGCCCACAATCTCCATCGACGACTTTGCCAAGATCGATTTGCGCATTGCGCAAATTGTTCAATGCGAAGCCGTGGAAGGGTCCACCAAGCTCTTGCGCCTCACTTTGGATGTGGGCGAAGGCCAACACCGCAATGTGTTCAGCGGCATTGCCAGCGTTTACAAGCCCGAAGATTTGGTGGGCAAACTCACTGTGATGGTGGCCAATTTAGCGCCTCGCAAAATGAAATTTGGTGTGTCCGAAGGCATGGTCCTGGCCGCCAGCCATGCCGATGAAAAAGCCGAGCCTGGCATTTATGTTTTGAATCCATGGCCAGGTGCAAAACTTGGCATGCGAATTCACTGATCTGAATCACATTCCAAACGGCCCGCAACGCTAAACTGACGCATGGCCTTTTTCTTTCGCCCCAAGCTTGTGGACTCTTTGAAGGGTTACACGCGAGAGCAGTTGGGCGCCGATGTTGCAGCCGGCATCACCGTGGGTGTGGTGGCTTTGCCTTTGGCCATGGCCTTTGCCATTGCATCGGGCCTCAAGCCCGAAGCAGGCTTGTTCACCGCCATCATTGCAGGTTTCATCATTTCGGCGTTGGGCGGCAGTAAGGTTCAAATTGGCGGCCCCGCGGGTGCCTTCATCGTCATTGTGTATGGCATCTTGGAACGCTACGGCCTGGCCAACCTGATCCTTGCCACTGCAGCATCGGGCGTGTTGTTGTTCATCATGGGCCTGCTCAAATTGGGCACCCTGATCAGGTTCATTCCGGTGGCGGTGGTCATTGGTTTCACCAACGGCATTGCGGTGTTGATCATGTTGTCGCAAGCCAAAGATTTTCTGGGTCTCAAAGTCAACAACATGCCAGCAGATTTTTTTGGCATTTTGCGCTCCTTGAATGAAGCACTGCCCACATTTCAAGCCTCCGCTTTTGCATTGGCCTGTGGCTCACTGGCGCTGATTGTGGGGTGGCAGCTTGTCTTTTCGGCCAAGCCCGGCCAAGCCCCCGCCAAGGGCCTTCGGCGCATGTTGCAATGGGTGCCTGGCGCCATCGTGGCCCTCGTTGTTGCCACCTTGCTTGCTTTGGGAATGCATCTGCCGGTTGAAACCATAGGCAGCAAATTTGGCGGCATCCCCTCTGAGTTGCCAAGTTTTATGTGGCCTGAGTTCAGCCTTGCCACCCTCCAACACTTGAGCATGCCCATCATCACCTTAACTTTGCTAGGCGCTATTGAGTCTTTGATGTGCGCGCGCATTGCCGATGGTCTGATCGGCGACAGGCACAACCCCAATCAGGAACTCATGGCGCAAGGTGTGGCCAATTTTGTCACGCCTTTCTTTGGCGGTATGCCGGCCACAGGCACCATTGCGCGCACGGTCACCAATGTCAAAAGTGGCGGCCGCTCTCCCGTCGCAGGCATGGTCCATGCGCTCGTTTTATTGGGAGTGGTTTGGGTGGCAGCGCCGTTGGCCAACCACGTGCCGCTGGCAACTTTGGCGGCCATCTTGATGTTTGTGGCATGGAACATGGGTGAGTGGCATGCTTTCACGGATTTAAAACAATTCCGCGCACCCTACCGCATGACCTTGTTGGCCGTATTTCTACTCACCGTCATGGTCGACCTGACAGTGGCGGTTGGATTTGGCTTGATTGCGGCTTGCATCACTTTTATCTACCGAATCTCCAACCTCAGTCGTGTTGAGCAGCTGAGTGCACAGGACGCCCCCGCTCTTTTCAATCAGCAAGGGCAAGTCAGGGCTTATCGTTTTTATGGGGCCTTGTTCTTTGGTGCCGTCAAAATGGTCGAGGCCATTGAAGACGAACTGCCCCAAAAAGCTGTTGTTTTAGACCTGAAAAACCTGATTTATATCGATTCTTCGGGGGCAGATGCCTTGGTGGCCTTGGCGAAAGTTTGCCAAAAAAGGCAGGTGAAGCTGATTCTCTGCGGACTGAACCACCAACCCCTGGACATTGCAAGCAGAACGGGATTGCTCAACTTAGTGGGCAACAATGTTGGGCCTAATTTAGCTTCTGCACTCGAATCAGCCTTTTTGGCAGAGAAATACTGACTCAGCACCCTTAAAATAGACCCAATTCCATAGAAATCGCATTGCCATGTCGCTCCTGCATTTTTTTCGCCGTCCGGACTATCGCTCTGATACGACGCAGTTCATTGATCAGTTGAAAATTGATCGCCCCCATCTTGACTCTGCCCAGCAACAAGCGCGTGCGCTTTTGTGGGACGCTTCCGTTGACCGCCATGTCTTGAAAGAATTCAACGCAGGCCGCGTCGATCAAAAACCTTACGTCTATCAGACAAAAGGTTGAGGCTGTTGGACAATACCGCCGCTCCCGCAGAGCTTCTGTCTGTCGTTGAAAACACGACCGGATTGCCCGAGGTCATCGATCACGTGGCGGTGGCACGTCTTTACGGCGAGCCTTTGTTTTCCATGCCCAACGACCTCTACATCCCACCCGATGCGTTAGAGGTTTTTCTAGAGGCCTTTGAAGGCCCTCTGGATTTGTTGCTGTACCTGATTCGCAAACAAAACTTCAACATCCTCGACATTCCCATGGCCGCGGTGACGCGTCAGTACTTGAGCTATGTCGATGAAATTCGCGGGCACAACTTGGAGTTGGCCGCTGAATACTTGCTCATGGCG
>JBIKOZ010000101.1:0-6117 GCA_044357745.1 Limnohabitans sp.
CGGATAGCCTGTTTGTTGGGCGTAAATTTCTGCGGCTTCCACCAACTCATCGGGCGTCATTTGGGGCGCGCGCGGTAGCAGTTCAGTACGCAACTTGAATTGCGTTGTATGCAAGGACACCGCCAATGCAGGCTTCACAGACCCCAGGGGCAAACGCTCAAAAACTCGAGGGTCGCCCACTGTCGAGAACACCAAAGATTTGTGGGCTACATTGCCCACCGTGCCCAATACTTCTATGGCCTCCATCACATTGTCAAGATTGTGCGCTGGCTCCCCCATGCCCATGAAGACCACTTTCTTCACGGGTCTGAACTGGCGGGCAAAGGCCACCTGCGCAACGATTTCCGCACTGCCCACTTGCTTGATCAAGCCATCACGACCGGTCATGCAAAACACACAGCCTACCGCACAACCGATTTGCGATGAGACACAAACACCATCACGCGGCAAGCCCACGGTTTCAACTGTTTGACCATCACGAAGTGCCAACAACCAACGCACAGAACCATCTTGTGCGTGGTGCTCAGACTGCAAACGAAGCAAGCCCGATAAATCTTCGCTCAAACCAGGCAGATCTTCACGAACCGCTGCGGGCATGAAACTTTCTAAGGGGCGACTGCCGCTGCTTTGTGGTTTTGCTTGCGACCATAAACGCAATATTCTTTGTTCGTGAGCTGGTCTTGCACCCTTTCGACGCAGTCGCTCACGGATTTGTTCAATGCAGGTGATTGACAGGTCACTCATGTGAGGGAATCCATCAGATTGGAAATAGCATTCAGGCGGTTAACAAACGCATTAACTGAACAGGCGCATCGATTTGTGCATGCGCATTCCAACTCTTGACATCGGATTTAGAACCGAGATAGCCGTAGGTCGCAGCAACTGTCTTCATGTTGGCAGCAAGTCCCGCCACAATGTCACGTTCGTCGTCGCCCACATAAACACAGCCCGAAGGATCGATTCCAATTCGCCTTGCCGCTTCCAACAAAGGCGCTGGATGGGGCTTTGCATGCGGTGTTGTGTCACCACTGATCACCACGGAAGCGCTCGAAAAAAGCGGCATGGCTTGGGTCAAGGGTTCCGCAAACCTTTTGGACTTATTGGTGACCACACCCCATGGCAGCTTCTGACGAAGCAACGCTTCAATAAGCTCGGCAACACCTTCAAAAGCAAATGTTCGCTCAGTCATGCACGATTCGTAATTGACAAAAAACTCTTCCTTGAATTGATCGTAATCGGCGTGCTCAGGCGTCATCCCAAATGCCAGCCCAATCATGCCGCGAGCACCGGCACCGGCCATAGGTCGGTAATGCGACAAAGGCAAAGACGGCATGCCACGGGCTATGCGCATTTTGTCGACTGCGGCCCCCAAATCTGGCGCGCTGTCGATGAGTGTGCCATCAAGGTCAAACAAGACTGCCTGAACGTTTTCAAATTTCATCGCCACACCTTGCTGCAATTAGTTTGTAAACGGTTTTTGTGTCGCCATTAAATAATTCACATCGGTATCGGAATTTAAGGCGTAAACGCGTGTGAACGGGTTGTAGGTCATGCCTTTCATTTGGATCAGATCCAAACCCTGCGCCCTCAACCAATCGGCCAGCTCGCTAGGTTTGATCATGCGCGCATATTCATGCGTTCCTTTTGGCAACAGGTTGAGCACATACTCGGCCCCAACGATTGCAAACAAAAATGATTTTGGATTGCGATTCAAGGTCGAGAAAAAAACCCATCCGCCTGGTTTCACCAACGCCGCACAGGCTTTCACAACGGCAGCCGGGTCCGGCACATGCTCGAGCATTTCCATGCAGGTCACCACATCAAATTGCCCTGGCTGCTCTATCGCCAAATCTTCAGCACTGATCTCACGATATTGAACACCTTGTGTGCCCGCCTCAAGTGCATGCAACTGCGCAACTTTGAGAGATTTGACAGCCAAGTCTGCACCCAAAACCTCTGCCCCTTGTCGCGCCATGGCATCTGACAAAATGCCGCCGCCACAACCAATGTCGACCACTTTCTTGCCCTTCAGAGGCGCTAAGGTTTGAATCCAATTTAAGCGCAATGGGTTAATTTGGTGAAGTGGTTTGAATTCACTTTCCGTGTCCCACCAGCGATGCGCCAATTCCGAAAACTTGGCCAGTTCAGCAGGGTCTACATTGGCAGACGAAAATTGCGAGGTGTTTGAATGTGTACTCATGAGCAGTATTGTGTCCGAAAGTAAAAAAGCCTCCCGAGGGAGGCTTTTTAGAACCAAGGTCAAGGTTGAGGTCATCAACCTTGGTTTGATTACCTGTTGGGGCGTGTGCCTACAACTTCGATTTCAACGCGGCGGTTTTTAGAACGGCCAGCATCTGTCTTGTTGTCAGCAACGGGTTGCTTTTCGCCCTTGCCTTCTGTGTAAACGCGGTTTTTCTCGATGCCCTTGGTCACCAAGTAAGCCTTCACAGCGTCAGCGCGCCTGACAGACAACTTTTGGTTGTAAGCATCAGCGCCCACTGAGTCCGTGTGACCCACAGCAATGATGACTTCCAAGTTAATGGCTTTTACTTTGCCAGCCAAATCATCCAACTTCGCTTTGCCGTCAGCTTTCAGGACTGATTTGTTGAAGTCAAAGAAGGTATCAGCAGCGTAAGTAACCTTGGTGGCGGCAGCGGGTGCTGGCGCGGGTGCTGCTGGACGGGCTGCGGGTGCTGGGGCTGCTGCTGGGGCTGGGGCTGCCGCTCTAGGAGCAGGAGCAGGGGCAGGGGCAGCCGCTGGTGCTGGGGTCGCCACAATGGCGCCATCGCAACCTACTGCTGCAGTTGCAGGCGTCCAATTGGCATTGCGCCAGCACTGACCTGAGCCATTTTTCCAGGCATCGCCTGAGGCATTGCGCCAGTTGTCGAAGGATTGAGCACCTGCGGCAGTTGCCAAAACAGCAGAAGCCAACACCATTGCCACATTGTTGAATTTTTTCATGGTTCTCCTCATGGGGAATAAAAGCGCAGACATCCTGCGAAAAAAGATACGTAATGAATGACCATCACCCAAAACGTTGAATTCATTGTGCCATAGACAAAGGCCAAATCCCCAAATTGGTGGAAACCCCTTGATCAGGGTCATTTCAATCAGAGCGAAGTGTTGCATATCAACGACACTCTTTGGACCTAAAATGACACTCTTTCACCCAGTGCGCCTGACCCCTCATGACCCAGTTTGCCAAAGAAACCCTCCCCATCAGTCTAGAAGAGGAAATGCGCCGCAGCTACCTCGACTACGCCATGAGCGTGATTGTGGGACGCGCCCTGCCCGACGCCCGTGATGGCCTCAAACCAGTGCACCGCCGCGTTTTGTTCGCCATGCATGAGTTGAACAACGACTGGAACCGCGCCTATAAGAAATCGGCGCGTATTGTGGGCGACGTGATTGGCAAGTACCACCCGCATGGCGACCAATCTGTGTATGACACCATCGTTCGCATGGCGCAAGATTTCTCCATGCGCCACATGCTGGTAGACGGTCAAGGCAACTTCGGCTCGGTCGATGGCGACAACGCCGCAGCCATGCGTTACACCGAAATTCGTTTGGCCAAAATTGCGCACGAGATGTTGGCTGACATCGACAAAGAAACTGTCGACTTTGGCCCCAACTACGACGGCTCTGAAAAAGAACCCTTGGTCTTACCAAGCCGCATACCCAATTTATTGGTCAACGGCTCTGGCGGTATTGCGGTCGGTATGGCGACGAATATTCCACCACACAACCTGAACGAAGTGGTTGACGCTTGCTTGCACATGTTGCGCAACCCTGGCGCCACCATCGACGAGTTGATGGAAATCATTCCTGCCCCCGACTTCCCCACCGCTGGCATTATTTATGGCATCAACGGCGTGAAAGATGGTTATCGCACTGGCCGCGGCCGAGTGATCATGCGCGCCAAGTGCCACTTTGAAGACATCGACAAAGGCCAGCGTCAATGCATCGTGGTGGACGAGTTGCCCTATCAAGTGAACAAAAAGACCTTGCAAGAGCGCATGGCCGAATTGGTTCACGAGAAAAAGATCGAAGGCATCAGCCACATCCAAGACGAGTCTGACAAATCAGGCATGCGCTTGGTGATTGAACTCAAGCGCGGTGAAGTGCCTGAGGTGGTGCTCAACAATCTTTACAAACAGACCCAGCTGCAAGACACCTTTGGCATCAACATGGTGGCGCTGATCGATGGCCAGCCTAAGCTGTGCAATTTGAAAGACCTCATCAGCGTGTTTTTACAACATCGCCGAGAAGTGGTCACACGCCGAACCGTGTTTACCTTGCGCAAAGCGCGCGAACGCGGTCACGTTTTAGAAGGCTTGGCTGTGGCATTGGCCAACATCGACGAATTCATTGCCATCATCCGCAATGCCCCCACGCCGCCTGTCGCCAAGGCAGAGCTGATGACCCGGCGCTGGGACAGCAAACTGGTTCGCGAGATGCTCACACGCACTCGCGCAGATGGCGGCGCAGTCAATGCGGACGACTATCGCCCCGATGGTTTGGAAAAAGAATTTGGCATGGGCAACGACGGCTTGTACCGCCTGAGCGACACCCAAGCCCAAGAAATTCTGCAAATGCGTTTGCAACGCTTGACCGGTCTGGAGCAAGACAAGATTGTGGTTGAGTACAAAGAAGTCATGTCTGAAATTGAAGACTTGCTCGACATCTTGGCCCAACCTGAGCGCGTGTCGACCATCATTGGCACGGAGCTTGGTGAGCTGCGTCAAGAATTTGGCCAAACCAAGCTGGGCGCACGCCGCAGTTTCATTGAGCATAACGCCCAAGACCTGGCCACAGAAGACCTCATCACCCCCACCGACATGGTGGTGACTTTGTCACACAGCGGCTACATCAAGAGCCAGCCTTTGTCTGAATATCGCGCACAAAAACGCGGCGGTCGAGGCAAGCAGGCCACCGCCACCAAGGAAGACGATTGGATCGATCAGCTCTTCATTGCCAACACACACGATTACATCTTGTGCTTCTCCAATCGCGGCCGTTTGTATTGGCTCAAAGTGTGGGAAGTACCTGCTGGCTCACGTGGTTCACGCGGTCGCCCCATCGTCAACATGTTCCCATTGCAAGAGGGCGAAAAGATCAATGTGGTCTTGCCTTTGACGGGCGACATGCGCAGCTTCCCTGCCGACCATTACGTGTTCATGGCCACCTCCATGGGCACTGTGAAGAAAACTTCGCTCGATGAATTCAGCAATCCTCGCAAGGCCGGCATCATTGCCGTTGATTTGGACGAAGGTGACTTCCTCATTGGTGCAGCACTCACAGACGGCAAACACGATGTGATGCTGTTCAGCGATGGCGGCAAAGCGGTGCGTTTCGATGAAAACGATGTCCGCCCCATGGGCCGCAATGCGCGCGGCGTGCGTGGCATGATGCTGGATGACACGCAAAGCGTGATTGCCATGTTGGTGGCAGAAGACGAGCAACAAAGCGTCCTCACCGCCACTCAAAACGGCTTTGGCAAACGAACCTCCATCACCGAATACACACGCCACGGTCGAGGCACCAAAGGCATGATTGCCATACAGCAATCTGAGCGCAATGGCAAAGTTGTGGCCGCCACATTGGTTCGCGCCGAAGATGAAATCATGTTGATCACTGACACCGGCGTGTTGGTTCGCACGCGCGTTTCTGAAATCCGTGAAATGGGTCGCGCCACCCAAGGTGTCACCTTGATTGGCTTGGACGATGGCGCCAAATTGTCTGGCTTGCAACGCATTGTAGAAAACGATGCCATTGTTCAAGATGAAAACGATGAGAACCTTGCCGATGATGAAAGCGGTGGAGAGGACAGCGGTTCGTCTGAATGACAAGACCCTACAACTTTTCTGCGGGTCCTGCCGCCATCCCCGATGCTGTCTTGATTCAAGCCGCCAGCGAAATGCTGGACTGGCATGGCAGCGGCATGGGTGTGATGGAAATGAGTCATCGCGGCAAAGAGTTCATGTCCATTTACGAAGAAGCAGAAGCAGACTTGCGCGAACTCCTGGCGGTGCCGGCCAACTTCAAAATCTTGTTCATGCAAGGTGGCGGCATTGCTGAAAATGCCATCGTGCCATTGAATCTTTCACAAGAAGGTAC
>JBIKOZ010000102.1:0-6113 GCA_044357745.1 Limnohabitans sp.
TTCGGCTGTACTCGTCTGCATTCATCTGCATTCGTTCAAATCAGGCGGCTTAACCCTTTACAAGACGGGGTTAAGCTGGACGTTTTCCAATGCTACAAACTCGACTGAAAGCTTGCCATGCTGATACGCACCCACCAAGATGGATTTATTCACCCTCTGAGCAGTGAAATTACCAGCCCGGAGGCCTATGCCACACGCCGACAGTTGTTGCGTCAATGGTCGGCTGGCGCTGCTGCGGCAGGCCTGGCTGGCTGGACGCAGCGCGAGGCCTTTGCGCAGGGCAGCGCCAGTGGACTCCAAAAGCTGGCAGCACTTCCTGCATCACAGTCCACTGTCCAAGGCGCCGTCACGTTGGAAAAACTAACCTCGCTGCGCGATGCCACCACCTACAACAACTTCTACGAATTTGGTGTTGATAAATCAGACCCTGCCCGCAACGCACACACTTTAAAAACATCGCCGTGGTCCATCGAAGTGGAAGGCTTGGTTAAAAAGCCCACGCGCTTTAATTTGGAAGACATCATCAAGTGGGGCGCCATGCAAGAGCGCATTTACCGCATGCGCTGCGTCGAAGGTTGGTCCATGGTGATCCCTTGGGTGGGTTATTCATTGTCTGACTTGATCAAGCGTGTTGAGCCTTTGCCCAATGCCAAGTATGTTGAGTTTGTAACGCAAGTCGATCCTCAAACCATGCCAGGCGTGAAGGGGGGGTATATCGATTGGCCCTACACCGAAGGACTGCGCATGGACGAAGTCATGCACCCCTTAACGCTTCTGACATTTGGCATGTATGGCGAAGTTTTGCCCAAGCAGAATGGCGCACCTGTGCGCTTGGTGGTGCCATGGAAGTACGGCTTTAAGAGCGGTAAAAGCCTTGTCAAAATTCGCTTTGTTGAAAAGCAACCTTTGATATCTTGGGCCAAATCAGCGCCGCAAGAATATGGTTTTTATTCCAATGTCAATCCCAGCGTCGATCATCCTCGTTGGAGCCAAGCCAATGAGCGGCGCATTGGCGAAGGCGGCCTGCTGGACAAAAAACGCAAGACCCTCATGTTCAATGGTTATGAGGCGCAAGTGGCGTCGCTGTATGCAGGCATGGACTTGGCGAAGAACTTTTGAAGCTGCGTGAGCTCATCCGAAAGCCTGTTGCCAAAATAGTTTTGGTGGCCTTTGCCTTTGTGCCATTTGCTTGGCTTTGCGCCGGCATTTTTTTAGATCAGTTAGGCCCCAACCCCGCTGAGTATTTGATTCGTTCAACGGGCGATTGGACGCTGCGGTTTTTGTGCATCACTTTGGCAGTCACACCTTTGCGAGATATTTCAGGCTGGCCAGAGTGGCTCAGATTTCGGCGCAGCTTAGGCTTGATGACTTTTTTCTATGCCAGCCTGCATGCGCTGTGCTACAGCCTCATCGACATGGGATGGGATTGGCCTGAGATCGTTGCAGATGTTGTGAAGCGGCCCTTCATTGCTGTGGGATTGAGCACTTGGGTGCTCCTGAGTTTACTGGCTTCAACTTCGTTCAATGCGGCGGTGAGGGCTTTAGGCGCGCAACGTTGGCGCAGGTTGCACCAAACGGTTTATGCCATTGCCGGATTGGCCTTGCTGCACTTTTATTGGATGCGCTCAGCCAAGCAAAATTTTTCTGAGGTGCTGGTTTATGGCGCCATTTTGGCGTTGCTGATGGCCTGGCGCATTTGGCATGCTTGGCGCGTTAAACAGAGCCCACCAGGTGTTCGCCTTTGAAGGTATCTGCCGCTGTCTCACGTTCGCGCACGAGGTGAACTTGCGTGCCATCCACCAACACTTCGGCAGCCCGGCCTCGCGTGTTGTAGTTGCTTGACATGCTCATGCAATAAGCGCCTGCTGACAACACAGCCAAGGTGTCGCCAGCTTGCACATTGAGCTCGCGATCGCGACCAATCCAGTCACCGCTTTCGCACACGGGGCCGACCACGTCCACCAAGGTGGTGGCACCCGCTCGAGGCGACAAGGGCAAAATTTGATGAAAGGCTTGGTACATGGCAGGGCGTGGTAAGTCGTTCATGGCGGCATCGATGATGCAAAAATTCTTTTGCTCGCCAGGTTTCATGAAGACCACTTCCGACAGACAGACGCCTGCGTTGCCAACCAAAGACCGACCGGGTTCGATCATGAATTGGCGCTGGCCATAACCCCGCGCATCGAGTTTGGTGAACAGTTGCTGCCACAACTGATCGGCTGCAGGCGGTGTGTCACCGTTGTAGTTAATGCCCAGACCGCCGCCAAAGTCAATGTGGTGAATGGGAATGCCCGCAGCCTCAACTTCGGCCACCAAGTCAAGCACCCGGTCCATGGCGTCTAAGTACGGTGTGGCTTCGGTAATTTGAGAGCCGATGTGGCAATCAATACCCACCACTGCCAAGCCTGGCAGAGAGGCTGCACGCTGGTAGGTATGAAGGGCATTTTCGTGAGCCACGCCAAATTTATTGCCCTTCAGGCCTGTCGAAATGTAGGGATGCGTTTTGGGGTCGACGTTGGGATTCACACGCAAACTCACAGGCGCCTTTTTTTGAAGCGACAAAGCAACTTCATTCAAGATCTCAAGTTCAGCTTCACTTTCCACATTGAAGCAACCAATGCCTAACTCGAGTGCTTGTTTCATTTCTGCACGTGTTTTGCCAACGCCAGAAAAAATGATTTTGTCGGGCGCTCCCCCCGCTGCTAAAACGCGTGCCAGTTCACCTGCTGAAACAATGTCGAAACCGCAACCGGCCTGGGCAAAAACCTGTAAGACCGCCAGATTAGAGTTGGCCTTCATGGCGTAGCAAATTTGAACTTTGCGACCGGTAAACCCGCGCTCATACGCTGCCAATGCCGCCAACATGGACGCTTTGGAGTAAGCAAAAACGGGAGTGCCAAATTTCGCTGCAATGTCAGACAGGTGAGCGCCCTCCATGCACAAAATGTTGCCTTGATAGGCTATGTGGGGGTGACCAGGGAGTGTGTTGGCTGTCATGGTGTTTTGGCAGTTGGCGTCTGAGAAGTGGCCGCTTCAGGCTTGGCCGCTGGCTTGATGGGTAGTTTGACTTCGCGTTCGCTTTGAATACGGGGCGTCAAAGTTTGAAGCAAAGTGGCGCGATCTGCTGCCAGCGGGTCTTGGGGGTGAACCAAGGGCCCTTTTTGACCGCAAGCAGACAAAGCCACCGCACAAATCCCAAGGACATGCGCAAGGACTAAAATTCGGGAAACTTTGTACATGTCACGGATTGTAATGACCGACCTTGAATTTCTGGACACCGCTGAGCACCTTTTGTCTCGCATTGAGGCCAGTTGCGATCGCATCAATGACGAAACCGATGCCGACATCGATAACCAGCGGGTGGGCGGCATGATCACGGTGACCTTTGCCAACCGGTCCCAAATCATTGTCAATTTGCAAAAGCCCTTGCATGAAGTATGGTTGGCGGCCAAGTCGGGCGGCTACCATTTCAAGTACAAAGATGGGCAGTGGCTGGACACCAAGGGTGAGGGTGAGTTCTTTGCCAACCTGTCGCGCTTTGGATCTGCGCAGTCAGGATTGAGTTTGATTTTTTGAAGACGTAGACGTCTTTAATTTCGGAAGAAATCCATAATTTTTTTGCGCTCCTCGACTTCAGGGAGTGCGCCACCTTTGTCGCTGCCCAAGCCCAAGCTGGTCACACCACCGCCTTTGGCGTATTCATCAAAGTACCATTCCCCATTGGCATACAAGACACCTTCAGGCGCGATGGCGTCCATGATGGGCATGTTTTTGAGGGCGGTTTCCATGAAATTGATCCAAACGGGAAGGCTCAGGCCACCGCCTGTTTCACGATCGCCTAGCTTGCGGGGCGCGTCATAACCAATCCAAACCACTGCCGCTAAGTTGCGGTGATAACCGGCAAACCAAGCGTCCATCGAGTCATTGGTGGTGCCAGTTTTGCCATAAATGTCATCGCGCCTTAAAGCAACGCGGGCTTTGGCAGCCGTGCCAGAGCGTGTCACTTCTTGCAACAAACTGGTCATCACAAAAGCATTGCGAGGTGTGATGGCACGATTGACTTCGTCCATGGGTGCAGCGGGTGAGTCGACCAGAATTTTGCCTTTGTGATCGGTGACCCTCGTGATCATGTGGGGCTGAACGCGAATGCCGCCGTTGGCAAACACCGAGTAACCCGTCACCATTTGCATGGGCGTGACCGAACCAGCGCCCAAGGCCATGGTGAGATAGGCAGGATGCTTGTCTTCATCAAATCCAAATTTGGTGACCCACTCCTGTGCATTGCGAGTGCCCACGGCCTGCAAGATGCGAATGGAAATCATGTTTTTGGATTTCGCCAAGCCCTTGCGCATGCTCATCGGACCTTCAAAAGTTCCGTCATAGTTTTTGGGCTCCCAAGGCTGCCCACCTGTGACGCTGGCATCAAAGAACAAAGGCGAATCGTTGATGACAGTGGCCGGTGTGAAACCTTTTTCCAGAGCGGCTGAATAAATGAAGGGCTTGAAACTGGAGCCGGGCTGGCGCCACGCTTGAATCACGTGATTGAATTTGTTTTTGGCAAAATCAAAGCCACCGACCAATGCTTTGACAGAACCATCTTGCGGATTGATGGCCACGAAGGCACCTTCAACTTCGGGTAGCTGTGTAATTTCCCATGTGCCTTTGGGCGTTTGCACGATTCGGATCACAGCGCCCCGTTTGATTTTGATGTTGGGGCCCGCTTTGTCAGAAAGGCCAGATTGCGCTGGCTTCAAGCCATCGCCGGTGATTTCAATTTGCTCTGCGTTTTGACGAACAGCCACAATTTTCTTTGGACTGGCTTCTAACACCACCGCAGACATGACATCGCCATTGTCGGGATGGTCGTCTAAGACTTCGTCGATCGCTTCTTCCATCTCTTTGCTATTGGCCGACAGTGTGATGAATTTCTCGGGCCCGCGATAGACCTGCCGGCGCTCGAAGTCCATGATGCCTTGGCGCAAAGCTTGATAGGCCGCAATCTGCTCTGAAGACTGTAATGTGGTGTACACATTCAGACCGCGTGTGTAGGTCTCTTGACCATATTGCGCAAACATGAGTTGGCGCACAGTTTCTGCCACATATTCGGCATGGATGCGACTCTTGTCGTTGTTCTGACGAATTTTCAAGGGCTCTGCTTTGGCTTCCAAAGCTTGCTTGGCAGTAATGAACCCATTTTCTTCCATGCGCTCAATGATGTAGAGCTGACGTGAACGCGCACGCTTGGGATTGCTGATGGGGTTGTAAGCGGAGGGCGCTTTGGGCAAGCCCGCCAGCATGGCGGCTTCAGCAATCGAAATGTCTTGAAGCGGTTTGCCAAAATAAGTTTCGGCAGCAGAAGCAAAGCCATAGGCTCGGTTGCCCAAGAAAATTTGATTCATGTAAATTTCAAGAATCTGATCTTTCGAGAGCAAGTGTTCAAGCTTGAAAGTCAGCAAAATTTCATAAATTTTACGGGTGTAGGTTTTCTCAGTAGACAAATAAACATTGCGGGCCACCTGCATGGTGATGGTGGAGGCGCCTTGGCTTTTGCGTTTGCCTAAGTTGGCGATGCCCGCGCGAACCAAACCCAAATAATCCAAGCCGCCATGCTGGTAAAAGCGTGCATCTTCGATGGACAACACGGCATCTTTCATGACTTGCGGAATTTCTTTGATGGGGGTGAGGTTGCGCCGCTCTTCGCCAAATTCACCAATGAGTGCGCCATCGACGGTGTAAATGCGCAATGGCAATTTGGGCCTGTAATCTGCCAAGTCTGAAGTGTCTGGCAGTTGGGGGTAGGCCATGACCATGGCCACGCCCACCACCATCAAGATCGAAAGTATGCCTGCCACGACCAAGCCAGCGGCCCAAAGGCACACACGCAAAGCCCAGTGCAGTCGAGGGGCTTCTTCTATTTCACGTTGTTCAGACGAAGAGGACGATTTCTTTTTTGACATGGATGAAGGGGAAAAACCGCTGACCGCATTATAAAAACTGCTGAACAAATGGCGGAATTTGTAGGTTGCGCAAAGCAACTGGATTGTCAGGAATTGTAGTCTTTTCAATGCAAGAGGAGGCGTTCAATGAGGACTTCATTGGCCCCTTGCGAAAGT
>JBIKOZ010000103.1:0-6084 GCA_044357745.1 Limnohabitans sp.
AGCACCTCGGGTCACCTCATGCCGCGCAGTTTTCTTTTACAAGCCAACATCGAGCCTGAAAAAGACTTCAAGCGCATTGCCTACAGCGGCGCCCACGATGCCACCATTGCATCGGTGGTTAGCGGCAAGGTCGACGCCGCCGCGCTAGACATCACAGTTTGGCAAAAGTTTGTCAATGAAAACAAGGTCAATACGCAAGATGTCAACGTGTTTTTCACAACACCTCCCTACTTCAACTACAACTGGTCTGTGCATGCCGACATGCCGGTTCAGCAGCGCGAAAAAATCAAGGCAGCCTTGCTCGGACTGAACCCTGCCAACCCCGAGCATGCCGAAATTCTCAAGCTCAATCGCGCCACACGCTACGTCACTACGACACCTGAAAATTACAAAGGTTTAGAGTCGGCTGCTCGCAGCGCAGGCTTGCTTCAATAAACGGGTAACTCGCTTTTGAACATCGAGCTTTCGGACCTTCAGGCCCGCCACCCCTCTGCACCACCTCATGCGCCAGCGGCTTTGCAAGGCATTAGCCTGCAACTTGGCGTGGGCGAGCAGGTCGCCATCATTGGCCCTTCGGGAGCAGGCAAGACAAGCTTGCTTCAGATACTGGCTTGTGCGCAACGTCCCACGCAAGGCCAGTTTCTTTTAGGCGGACAAGATCCTTGGCGATTGTCAACCGGTGATCTGCGTCTTTTGCGCGGCCAATTGTTTCTAGCCCCCCAAGTGCCGCCCTTGCCACCGCGCCAACGTGTTGTTACTTCGGTTTTGGCCGGTCGTTTGCCTGCCATGAGCATGGCGGCCAGTTTGCGCTCGCTGTTTTACCCCACCGATATTCCAGCAGCCTACGAAGCACTCAAGCACTTTGACCTGAGTGACAAGTTGTTCGACAGGGTAGACCGCCTTTCAGGGGGTGAACGTCAACGCGTAGGATTGGCCCGTGCTTTGTTGTCTCCGGCCAGTTTGTGGCTCATTGACGAGCCCTTGTCTGCCCTTGATCCTATGCGCGCTCGCTTGGCCATGACCGCTTTGGTGGGGCTTGCGCGTGAGCGGCAAATCACCATGGTTGCCACCTTGCACCAGGTCGACATGGCCCTCGCGCACTTTGATCGCATCATTGGTCTGCTTAAAGGTCAAATCGTGTTTGATTTGCCATCTGCACAAGTCAGCCCCGAACGCTTGGCGCATTTGTACGAACATGAGTTAGGCCAAGGTGCCTTGCCATCTGAGTTGGACCAAGACTTGGTTGCGCCTGCACCTGTTGTCATGCACTGCCGCTAAGGCCATCAGGCCCTTCGCATTTTCCTGTTTGATATGTCTGCTACCCAATTGCCCCAAGCCCAACTGGCATCCGGTGGCAAGCTTCGCGATCCTGACTTTTCATCAAGGGTGTTTTGGCTAGTCTTGGCCATACTGCTGCTTTGGCCATTGGGCGTGGCCACCGAGTTTCGGCCCTGGGTGTTGTGGGAACCCGATAACCGAAAAGTCACCCTTGATTTCTTGGCCAGCTTTTGGCCATTGGTGTACGACGCTGAATTCATGCACATGGTGGCCCGAGAAACTTGGCGCACAGTTGCCATGGCCACCGCAGGCGTCACGCTCGCTTTGGTGCTGGCTGTCCCTATGTGCCTGATGGCGACTCGCGTTTTATCGCTGTCGGCCTTGTCGGGCCGCATGAACCGATGGCCTGCTGTGATGCGTTGGTGCGTGCGCGCTACCTTGATTGTGCTGCGCAGCATTCCCGAACTGGTCTGGGCCTTGGTCTTTGTGCGCGTGGTAGGCCTCGGCCCAACGGCGGGTGTGCTGGCCATTGCACTCACCTATGGCGGTATGCTTGGCAAGGTGTACGCCGAAATTTTAGAAAGTGGTGAGAGCCATGCCGCCCATACCCTGATGCGCAACGGCAGCGGCCGTTTACAAGCTTTTGTGTATGCGCTGCTGCCCAGCCACGCTGCCGAACTGGCCTCTTATACGGTGTACCGCTGGGAATGTGCCATTCGCTCATCGGTGGTGTTGGGTTTTGTGGGTGCCGGTGGCTTGGGCCAACAGCTGGACAATTCGATGAAGATGTTCAATGGCGGTGAAGTCGCCACTTTGCTTTTGGTGTTCATTGCGCTGGTGGCGCTGGCCGATAGTGTGAGTGCTTGGCTGAGAAGGGCATTATCATGATGCCCACCAAAAATACAGCGCCCTCGTCAAAAGCCTTTTCCCGTGAAGCGGCCAATCCTCCTTACAAACTGCCGCCACCCTTGTTCGACGCTCGATGCAGAGCTTGCTGGTTCACGCTTGCTTTGCTGGTTTTGGTCATTGCCAGCTTTGTGTCTTTAGACCTCGAATGGGCGGCCTTTGCGTCCTTAGAGGCGGGGCGCAGCATGTACCGCTTTATGGCGGAGTTTTTTCCGCCCGATATGTCGCCTAAGTTTGTGAGCAAAGTGGTTTCGGCAGCTTGGGAAACACTGGCCATGTCTGCGCTGGGAACCATCATGGCAGCGGTCTTGGGCCTGGCCTTGGCGGTGCCTGCCAGCCGTATGTCCAAACAAGATGCTGCTTGGCTGCGCAGTCCCACTCGCTGGCTACTCAATGCCTTACGTGCAATTCCTGAACTGGTATGGGCCGCACTGTTATTGATTTCAGCCGGCTTAGGACCCATGGCGGGTACCTTGGCGTTGGCCCTTCACACCAGCGGCGTTTTGGGGCGGCTGTTTGCAGAGGCCATGGAAAACATACCCACCGGTCCTGGTGACGCTTTGCGCACGCAAGGGGTGGGGCCGCTGCGCGTCTTTGCCTACGCCACTTTGCCACAGGTCTTACCGCAGCTTATGAGTTACACGCTGTACCGCTGGGAAAACAACATTCGCGCAGCCGCCGTGTTGGGGGTTGTGGGGGCGGGCGGTTTGGGTCAGATGTTGTCGTTTAACATGGGCTTGTTTCTGATGAACAAGACGGCCACCATTTTGGGTGCCATGCTACTCATGGTGGCCTGCGTCGACGTGCTGAGCTTTGCTCTGAGGCGGTTGCTTAATCGTTAAGCCAGAATTTAATTCAAAAAAGTTGCGATCAGTACAACCCAAATATTCAATGAGATCTTGATGCAAATAAAACAGCCCTTGTTTTTTGACACTTACAAAGAAAACAAAGATGCAGACATACAAGCGCTGATTCAAGGCTTGCTTTGCCCTCAGGCCACCCTGTCTCCCAAGTACTTCTATGATGAGATGGGATCGGTCCTGTTTGACGCAATTACCTTGTTGCCCGAATACTATCCAACCCGTACCGAGCTAGAAATTTTCACGCAGCAAGCAAGCGAAATTCATGCGCATTTTCCCAAGCAAGCCACGTGGGTTGAACTGGGCGCTGGCAGCTGTCAAAAAGCAGCTCAATTGTTCACGCATTCCAAGCCGTCAACCTATGTCGCCGTTGATATTTCAGTTGACTATCTGTCGCAGCATTTAAAAGATTTGCAGGCCAAAAACTCAGACGTCAATGTGGTCGGTGTGGGCATGGACTTTTCACATTCGCTCACGTTTCCAGAAAAGCTGCAGCAACAACTGACGGCAGAACCTTTGCTAGCCTTGTACCTTGGCTCCAGTTTGGGAAACTTCAATCCGACAGAAGCCTTGTACTTTTTGCAAAGAGTCGCCAATCTTTGCAAAATGGGCCAGCCTGGCTCAGGACTCGTCATTGGCATCGACTTGGTCAAAGACTCAAGCACGCTTGAGCGCGCTTATGCAGATGACTTGGGCGTGACGGCCGCCTTTAATTTGAACGTGCTTAGACGTGTCAACAGTTTATTGGGCTCAGATTTTGATGTTCGAGATTGGCAGCACAGTGCACGTTTTAACGTGCAAGAGTCTCGCATAGAAATGCACTTGCAAGCCAAGAAAAATCTAACCGTTCAGTGGCAGGGGCAGCAACGTCACTTCAAACAAGACGAAACCATTCACACTGAAAATTCTTACAAATGGTCAGTCCAAAAATTTACCACTTTGTTGCTTCAATCAGGTTTTACAAACACCCGGCATTGGACCGATCAAAAATCGCACTACGCTTTGTTTTGGGCTAGTTAAGTGTTTCGTCAATTGACTCATTCAAGTTTATAGCGCGCAAGTTCTAAAGCCCGAATAAATATCATCGCGTTCAGGCGTAAAGAAATTTCGATAATTGACATCTCGCAATACAGCGTGGGTGAACTGAGACGCACCTCTTAACACTTTGTGCGTACCAAACCATGGCTCTGAATATTCGGTGTAGGGGTGCGCCACAAAACCTTCGTAGGGCTCAAACGTGTCTTGCGTCCATTCCCAAACTTGGCCCCACTCAAAGTCTGTGAGTGTTTTGGCAGCGCAATCCCACTCGGCTTCTGTCGGCAAGCGGCATTTGGCCCAAGCACAGTAGGCTTGAGCATCCGTCCAAGACAGGTGAACGGCTGGTGCGTCCTTGTTCAATGGCTGCCAATTGCCAAACACTTCTGCTTCGAAATCGTTACCCATTTTCCGAATGTAATTTGGAAGACGGTACCCGGTATCGGTTACAAAATTGATATATTGTGCCCAGTTGACAGGCCGTAGTGAAATTTCATAGTCTTGAATTGAGCGCGTTTTTGCAATCAGTTCGTTGTCAAAGCAAAACGGTACTTCGTTGTACGGTGAGTTGGCAGAGAAATCTGTTGAACCAAGCTTCCAACTTTGCGAGGGTACGCGTGCTGTTCTGTATTCAACACTTTGCTGCTTTAAGTTGAGCGCAGTTGATTGGCTATTTTCTGCAATTTCATCCTCTTGCCGCCAGGCTGCTTTGAAAGGCATTCTGAGTGACTGCGCCATGTAGGCGCTTGCCTCTAGGTGCATGGCCTCATGCTGCAGCACCAGCCAATAGAAATAAAGGGCGGGGCTGTGGTCAGTTTCATTGTGCAGAAGCTCAAGTGTTTGAGCCAAGCTTTCCTGTGCGTATTGGGTGCACTTAGGATGCGTTAAAAGTTTCAAGTCCCAGCGCGTCGAGTGAGCTACCTTGGCACTGTCAAACCACGCATCAGCTTCATGGAGAAGCGAGGCTTTGCGCGGCTGTGAAAGATCAGAGGCCAAGCCCTGAGAGCGTTGCAGATTTCGAGCAATCCAATATTCTTGAAACCATGCAATGTGGCCCAGTTCCCAGACGGGCAGATTCAAGCCCTTATGATAGGGAAGGGTGAGTTTGTTGGCACTCAAGTAGCATTCAAACGAGCTGAGTGTATGGTCTCTAAGGTGTTGAAGAGCCTTTGACAATGTCAGGATATTTACTTGCCGCATTGATTGCTTTTGTCCTTTTAGATATGCTTAGCGACTGAATATGAATCAAGCTCCTAGTCCAAAGTTACTTCCGAAAAAGTTGCTTCAATCAGAAGTGCTTAGCGCTCAACCCGCTAGGCCAATATTGGTCATTGTAAGTCCTGCCCTTGCCAGCGCAAACAACGGCAATTGGCAAACCGCCAAACGTTATCGGCAGTTGTTAAGCGCGCATTTTCGGGTCCGACTGGTTAGCGAATGGGACGGCGCAAATTCTGACGACGTCTTAATCGCTTTGCATGCGCGCCGCAGTTTTCTGTCGATTGCTGCTTGGCATGCCGTGCATGGCGCCAAAGGTTTGGTAGTGGTTCTGACCGGTACTGATTTGTACCGCGATATTCAACACGATTCACAGGCCCAACAATCTCTAGAATTTGCTGCACGTTTAGTGGTTTTGCAGCCCATGGGGCTGGATGAATTACCGGCGCCATTCAAGGCTAAAACATCGGTGCTTCTGCAGTCAACCACCCCCCGAGTCACCTTGCCGAAAACAAAGCGTTGCATACGGGTGGTGATGGTGGGCCATCTGCGCGAGGAAAAATCTCCGCGTACCTTGTTTGAAGCAGCAGCCCTGCTTGCGCAGCAGCACGATATTCACCTGCAGCACATTGGTGCAGAGCATGATCAGGTTCTGGCAAACATGGCGCACCAAACAGCGGCGCTTTACCCCCACTATCAATTCACAGGTGCTTTAACTCATCCAGAAACGCGTCGTCAAATTCAGCGCTCGCACGTGCTGGTTCACACCAGCGTCATGGAGGGTGGTGCC
>JBIKOZ010000162.1:0-4978 GCA_044357745.1 Limnohabitans sp.
ACTCAACGATGGCCTTTCAGCCGTTTACACTTTTTATGCGCCCGAAGAGCGCTCCAGTTTTGGAACATACGGTGTTCTGTGGCAAATTAAGCAGGCCAAAGAGCTTGGACTTCCTTATGTCTACATGGGCTACTGGATCGGTGCGAGCCCAAAAATGCAGTACAAAGAGCGGTTTAGTCCCTGCGAGAGCCTGCAAAAAGATGTATGGGGCCGTCACTTCCCAGCTTCCTCAGACTGACTTTCCAAAGCTGATTTCATCTTGTAAAATAAGATTTCACCCATTTCCCCTTCGCTTTCAAAAAGACCGAGGTTAAGTCACATGAGAAAAGCTGAAGCACTATCGCCTGTTGCGCCGACCATTCAAGTCATTGAACGATTGTTCTCGCTCATGGATGTTTTGGCTTCCAGGGAAGATGCCATTTCACTGAAAGAGATCAGTGAGAAAACGGGCCTTCACCCCTCCACCGCCCACCGCATCTTGAATGACCTGACCATCGGTCGATTTGTGGACCGCCCGGAAGCCGGCAGTTACCGCTTGGGAATGCGCTTGCTTGAATTGGGCAACATGGTGAAAGCCAGACTGAACGTTCGAGATGCCGCATTAGCGCCTATGCGCGAGCTCCATAAATTAATTCAACAGCCCGTCAATTTAAGCATGCGTCAAGGCGATGAAATTGTCTACATTGAGCGTGCCTACAGCGAGCGCTCTGGCATGCAGGTGGTGCGCGCGATTGGTGGTCGTGCGCCACTGCACCTCACCTCAGTGGGTAAATTATTTTTGTCAGTGGACGAGCCCATGAAGGTGCGCAGTTATGCCACTAGAACAGGCCTCAGCGGTCAGACCAAAAATAGCATCACCCAACTCCCTGTGTTAGAGCGTGAGCTTTCTAAAGTGCGTCAATACGGCATTGCGCGCGACAATGAAGAATTGGAATTGGGTGTCCGCTGCATCGCTGCGGGCATCTACGACGATCAAGGCAAATTGCTCGCCGGCCTTTCTATCTCAGCGCCAGCAGACCGCATGGATGAAGCTTGGCTCACCAAGCTGCAAAACACGACGGAAGCAATATCTCAAGCCTTAGGCTACAAGGAATAAAAAATCCCGTTAAAACGGGATTTTTTTAACCTGCCGTACTGGCAGTGACCACCGCAGTTCGAGCGTTTTGTGTTTCCACCCAACGGCGAACTCGCTCAGCATCTGCAATGCGGCTGAGTTTGCCAGCTGAGTCTAAAAATACAATGATCAGTTTACGACCTGCCACCTTGGTCTGCATGACCAAGCATTGCCCTGCTTCAGAGATATAGCCGGTTTTTTGCAAACCGATGTCCCAATTAGGGCTTTTCACCAAACGATTGGTGGTGTTGTATTGCAAGGTGCGGCGCCCCACGGTCACTTCGCCACCTGGCGATGTAGAGAACTCGCGCATCATCGGAACGTTGTATGCGGCGCCCACCAACACAGCCAAATCAGCGGCGCTCGATTGATTGCGACTAGACAGGCCCGTGGGCTCCACGTAATGGGTGGACGCCATGCCCAAACTCCGTGCGCGATCATTCATGGCTTTGACAAAAACTTTCGAGCCACCGGGGTAAGTACGGCCCAGTGCATGGGCGGCACGGTTTTCACTGGACATCAAGGCCAGGTGCAATAAATCACCGCGGCTCAATGCAGAGCCAACTGCCAATCGGGAAGAACTTCCCTTTTCAGTGTCCACATCTTCTTGGGTAATGGTGATCATTTCGCTGTGCGACAAATTGGCATCGCTGATCACCAACCCCGTCATGAGTTTGGTCAGAGAGGCGATGGGCAGCACGGCTTGATCGTTCTTGCGCAACAAAACTTCATGGGTGTCCTGGTCAATGACCAACGCCACGCTTGAACGCAGGTCTAAAACATCATCTGACTGATGCAACCCAGCCACACGACCAAAAGACGGCCGTGTATCAGAGGGCTTTGCCTTGGCGACTTTGCGGACTTTGGAGGATTGTTTGCTTGCTTGTTTGCTTGCTTGTTTGCTTGGTTGTTGAGCTTTTTTGGTGGGCTTTTTAGAAGCCATGGCTTTGCGAGTTGCTTCGCTGTCTGCCGCATAACTTGTGAAAGGAAAAGATACCAGGAGACACAAGGACAGGCATTGGCCAAGAATGCGGCGGGTCAACAGGCGTTTTAGTGGATTCAAAGCGGTACTTTCAATGCCCAAAATCAAACAGAATTTGGCGAGTTGATTAAAAACTACGCGTAGTGTACATAATTAAAAAAAGTCGCGCAAGATCAACACCTTGCGCGACCTTCTTGAAGACCTTTTTGAGACTTCAATTGAACCCGGCTCAACCTTGGGCGGCGACTCGATCCGCCTTGCTTTGAAGTTTGTTCAAGGCACTCAAATAAGCCTTTGCCGAAGCCACAATGATGTCGGGGTCTGCGCCGACGCCGTTAACCACCCGGCCACTGTTTTGCAGCCGAACCGTGACCTCGCCTTGGCTTTCCGTGGATCCGCTAATGGCATTGACTGAATACAGCACCATTTCTGCGCCACTTTCCACGATGGATTCAATGGCCTTGAGTGATGCATCGACAGGTCCGTTGCCGTCGGATTTCCCGTGAACCTCTTTGCCTTGCACGGTAAAAACGACAGAAGCGTGGGGCTTCTCACCTGTTTCACTGTGTTGTGACAATGAGACAAACGCATACTGCTCTTTGTCCTGCGTGACGCTTTCTTCGCTAACGAGGGCCAAGATGTCTTCATCAAATATCTCACTTTTACGATCGGCTAATTCCTTGAATCTGGTGAACGCAGCATTTAACTCTGATTCACTTTCAAGGACCACGCCAAGTTCTTGTAAGCGTTGCTTGAATGCATTGCGTCCGCTCAGCTTGCCCAACACAATTTTGTTGGCGGACCAGCCCACATCTTCTGCACGCATGATTTCATAGGTATCACGCGCTTTCAAAACGCCGTCTTGGTGAATACCCGAGGCGTGCGCAAAAGCGTTGGCACCCACAACAGCCTTGTTGGGTTGAACTACAAAGCCAGTGGTTTGGCTGACCATGCGGCTGGTGGCCAGAATGTGAACGGGATTGATGTTCATTTCAAGTCCAAAATAGTCTTTGCGCGTTTTGACCGCCATGACAATTTCTTCCAAAGAACAATTACCGGCACGCTCACCCAGGCCGTTGATGGTGCATTCAATTTGACGTGCTCCGCCCAGCTTGACACCTGCCAAGCTGTTGGCAACGGCCATGCCCAAATCATTGTGGCAGTGCACAGACCAGATCGCTTTGTCAGAGTTTGGAATGCGTTCCCGCAAAGTTTTGATGAACTGCCCGTAAAGCTCTGGCACGGCGTATCCCACTGTATCGGGGACGTTGATGGTGGTCGCGCCTTCGGCAATAACGGCTTCCAATACCTTGCACAAAAAATCCATGTCGCTGCGATAACCGTCTTCAGGACTGAACTCAACATCAGCCACCAAATTTCTAGCAAAACGCACCGACTGTTTGGCCTGCTCAAAGACTTGGTCAGGCGTCATTCGAAGTTTCTTCTCCATGTGCAAGGGCGATGTTGCAATGAAGGTGTGAATACGCCCGCTGTTAGCGCCTTTCAAGGCCTCTGCCGCACGTGAAATATCACGATCATTGGCGCGCGAGAGAGAGCAAATGGTGGAATCTTTGATGGCATTGGCAATGGCTTGCACAGCTTCAAAGTCTCCGTTGGAGCTGGCTGCAAAACCCGCCTCAATCACGTCAACACGCAATCGCTCTAATTGACGCGCAATGCGCAGCTTTTCGTCACGCGTCATGGATGCGCCTGGCGACTGCTCACCGTCACGCAATGTCGTGTCAAAAATAATCAATTTATCGGCCATGTTTCACTCCTGGTTTGAGAACTTCAAAAAAGCGGCTCTGAAATAAAAAAAGCCCGTTGCTTTTGGCATACGGGCTTGATGGGAAACTGAACAGCGTGCGCTATACATCCCGCCCGTGGGGCGTCAGCAGTAGAGCTAGTAAATTCAATTTCATAGAAATAATGTATCACAACTTTAAGAAAACAGGGTCACTGATGAAGTCCGCGCTCATCAGGGTCTTCCGTAGAAGTGCTGATTACACTGGTGGGCTCACCTTTGAAACGCCGCCATGCGTATAGGGCATAACCACTCAGCCCGTAAAGAACAAACAACCCAAATAAAACCATGGGGGGGTGAATATTGACGGCGGCAATGCCCAGTGCAATGAGCACAATGACCACAAAAGGCACGCTTTGCTTCATGCCGACGTCTTTGAAGCTGTAGAAAGGCGCATTCGTGACCATGGTCAAGCCTGAAAACAGCGCGACCACAAACATCGGCCATGCCATGGAAGCCGGCGAAATTTCAGCATCGGTCATGATGGAGATGAACCCCATCACCAAAGCCGCCGCCGCAGGTGACGGAAGCCCTTGGAAAAATCTTTTATCAACCACCGCAGTGTTGACATTGAAGCGGGCCAAACGCAACGCCGCGCAAGCACAGTAAACAAAAGCGGCAATCCAACCCCAACGGCCCAGTCCTTTGAGAGACCACTCGTAAGCAATCAAGGCGGGCGCTGCACCGAAGGAGACCATGTCGGACAAAGAGTCCATCTGCTCTCCAAAAGCGCTTTGGGTGTTGGTCATGCGCGCAACACGGCCATCCAAACTGTCGAGCACCATGGCACAGAAGATACCGATAGCGGCCATGTCAAAACGGCCGTTCATGGCCATGACGATGGCATAAAAACCACCGAACAAGGCCGCCAACGTGAAGAGGTTGGGCAACACGTAAATACCCTTTCGGGGCTTACGCGGTTGAGGGCTCAACTCCACGTCGTCGGAATTTTCTGGACCAGCGTGCATGCGAGCGTTCTTTCAATTGAAGCGGATGACGAAATCAGTTGCGTGATTTGTCAACCAACTTGTTTTTGGCAATCCAAGGCATCATAGACCTCAATTGTGCGCCCACCACT
>JBIKOZ010000104.1:0-6072 GCA_044357745.1 Limnohabitans sp.
CCCACGCCAACAACAAAACCAAGCGCCGGTTCCTGCCGAACCTGCAATATCGCCGTTTCTGGGTTGAGAGCGAAAACCGCTGGGTGCGCCTGCGCGTTTCCAGCGCCGCTTTGCGCCTGATCGACAAAAATGGCATTGATGCCGTTCTCGCAGACCTGCGCGAACGAGGTCAAGCTTAAACCCCCTACAGGAGCACCATCATGGCAAGCAAAGGCGGACGCGAAAAAATCAAGCTGGAATCTACAGCTGGTACTGGTCATTTCTACACCACCAGCAAAAACAAGAAAACAATGCCCGAGAAAATGTCGATCATGAAGTTCGACCCCAAAGCTCGCAAGCACGTTGAGTACAAGGAAATCAAACTGAAGTAATTCAGCTTGACGCCATCGAAAAAGCCCGCTGATGCGGGCTTTTTTTGTTGCCGGAGAAATTTAATTGGCTACCCCAATCGATTAAGCGCGAGCAGCGCGAAGTTGGGTGGAGAAGTCGCGAAGGGCAGCAATGCCGCTTTCTTCAGCGCGTTTACACCAGCCTTGTAAATCAAGCGCCAACTGTTCACGGTTGTGTGAGGTGTTGAGCCAGATTTGGCGCAGCTCTTCGCGCATGGCCAGCATTTTGTCTAATACAGGGTAGGCTGCGAGAGTGGCACTCAAAGGGGCACGCGCTTCAGCCGGTATCTTGTCACCATCGCGGTGAATCCAACGCTTGGCGACCTTCAAAACACTGGCGTCGAGTTTGGCATTGGCCACTTCTTCGCGAAAGACGGCTCGCATTTGGCGGGCGTAACCTGCCATCACAGCATATCGATTGGTGATCAAAGCTTCTAAAGTTTTCTCATCGGCCACGGGGCGTACTTCGCCAAACGCCAAGACAGGCGGCGTCTTTTTCACAGTGGCCAAACCTGCAGCTTGCAAGATGCAGATGTACGCCCAGCCCAGATCAAATTCATAGGGCTTGACCGACAACTTGGCCGACGTGGGGTAAGTGTGGTGGTTGTTGTGCAACTCTTCGCCACCAATCAAAATGCCCCACGGCGAGATGTTGGTGCTAGCGTCGTGCGCTTCAAAATTACGGTAGCCCCAGTAGTGCGCCGCGCCATTGATGATGCCAGCAGCAGTGATGGGAATCCAAGCCATTTGAACAGCCCAAACGGTGAGACCCAAAGCGCCGAACAAGGCGACATCGATGATCAACATCAAGGCAACACCTTGCCAAGAAAAGCGTGAATAAAGATTGCGCTCGATCCAATCGTCAGGGGTGCCATGGCCATAACGGCTGAGGGTTTCTTTGTTTTTAGATTCTTTGCGGTACAACTCGGCACCTGAGAACAACACCATACGAATGCCATGGACATGCGGGCTGTGCGGGTCTTCAGCTTGCTCGCATTTGGCGTGGTGCTTACGGTGAATAGAGGCCCACTCTTTGGTCACTTGACCGGTGGTCATCCACAACCAAAAGCGGAAGAAATGCGACACGGCAGGGTGCAGGTCTAAAGCTCTGTGAGCCTGATGACGGTGCAAGAAAATGGTCACGCTGGCAATCGTGATGTGCGTAAGGCCCAAGATGACAAAAAATACTTGCCAGCCAGAAAAGCCCAACAGTCCGTTGGCCAACCAGTCAATGGCAGCGTCAAATACAGCCGAATCGAGTAACAACATGCAGTCGCTTTCTAAGTGGGGGTGCCTCTGAAGGCAATCCCATTATTTTAAGATTTTCGAATTCAATTTCAAAGTTAAATTGGCAAAATGCCCTTTAAATGAGCTCTTTAGAATTCACTTTCGGATCCAAATGGCCGCAAAGAAACCGTCGGTGTCGTGTCGATGAGGCCACAGACGCAAAAACTCGCCTGCGCAAAGGTTTTGCGCATTGGCCACTTTCAAGCGATTGAGCTCATCCAAAACAGACATCGGCACAAAATCTGGATGCGCTGCCGAGAACGCATGGGCAATGTCCTCGTTCTCTTGGGGCAACATGCTGCATGTGGCATAAACCAAACGGCCACCCGATTTCAACAGTCGGGCAGCACTGTCCAGAATGGCAGTTTGAGTAGCGGCCACTTCTGCAATACCTTCCGGCTTCTGTCGCCATTTCAAATCGGGATTGCGGCGCAAAGTGCCCAAGCCAGAGCAAGGGGCATCTACTAACACACGATCAATCTTGCCTGCAAGGCGTTTGACACGGTCATCGCGTTCGTGCGCAATGGCGGCGGGGTGCACATTGGACAGTTGACTGCGCGCCAAGCGAGGCTTCAAAGCATCCAAGCGATGCGCTGACGTGTCCATGGCGTACAGGCGTCCGGTGTTGCGCATAGAAGCACCAATGGCCAAGGTTTTTCCACCTGCACCTGCACAAAAATCAACCACCATTTCGCCGCGATGCGCGTCCAACAATAGTGCCAGCAATTGCGAGCCTTCGTCTTGCACCTCCACCGCACCGCGCTCAAAGGCCTTCACTTTGGCCAATGAAGGCTTGCCCTTCAAGCGCAAGCCCCAAGGCGAATAAGGTGTGGGCTCGCAAACAATGCCTGCCGCTGTCAATTCTTTTTGCACCACAGCACGTTTTTCATTCAAGTCGTTCACGCGCAAATCCAAAGTACCCGCTTGCTGCAAGCTGTTGGCCAAGGCTGGAAATTCATCGCCCAATTGTTCCTTGAGGGGACGCGCCAGCCAGTCGGGCAAATTGTGAATGTGCTGCGACATCAGGTCGCCAGGTTGAATGCTGTCGCACATGTCAAGCCATTTTTTTTCGGTGTCGTTGAGCGCACTTTTGACAAAGTCACGCGGCCCTGCAAAACCCAAGATGGCCAAGCGTCGTTCTTTTGCGTCACTTCCTGAGCGCGCCATGTGTTCAAACAAAAGCTTCTTGCGCAGAACTTGGAAAACCGTCTCGGACAGGGTGGCACGTTCGCGCGGACCCAAGTTGCGGTTGTCACGAAAAAAACGGGAGACCACCGCATCGGCGGGATGGTTAAATTGGAGGGTCAGCCTGACCAATTCGGCACAGGCGTCTAACAGGGCTTTAGGATGCATAGTCTCTATTGTCCCACTGCTACACACTCAAGATCGATGCCATGCAAGAAGAAACTTTACCGCCACTGATCATCACGCCACCCGGCTACTACCGGCACTACAAAAATTTGCTGTACCAAGTGTTGGGCACTGTCAGGCACAGCGAATCTTTAGAGCCCATGACTTTGTACAAAGCACTTTATGGTGAACAAGGCTTGTGGGTCAGACCGGCTGCCATGTTCAACGAAACTGTGACCATAGAGGGCGTCGTTAAGCCCCGCTTTACTTGGCTTGGAGAGCAACGGCCTGCGTCTTGAAAAAATGCTTCACGGCCTCTGGAAAAATAAGGTGCTCTTGAGACAACACCTTTTCGGCCAAAGTTTCTGCCGTATCGCCAGGCGCAATGGGAACCACAGCTTGCGCCAAAATCGCGCCATGATCTAACTCAGCGGTCACTTGATGCACAGAGGCACCCGCAAATTGACAGCCGGCATCGATGGCTCGCTGATGGGTATTGAGCCCGCTAAAGGCAGGCAGCAAAGAGGGATGAATGTTGATCAAGCGCCCCTCGTAATGCGCCACAAAGGGTGGCGTCAAAATTCGCATAAAACCAGCCAACACCACCAAATCCGGCGCGTGTAAATCAATGCGCTTCATCAAGGCTAAATCAAACGCTTCCCGCGATTCAAATTGAGTGTGGTCCAGAACCTCTAATTTCACATCAGAAAACTCAGAACGGGAGCGAAGCCAAGCCAGTCCAGAGGCATTGGGTTTGTTGCTGATAACAGCCGAAACCTGCAGGCCCATCAGGTCGCGCCATTTTTGCTGGTGGGCCGCTTGAACGATGGCAGCCATATTGGTGCCAGCCCCTGAAATCAGAATCACGATGTTTTTCACACTATTATTATCCTTGCACACAGCACCTAAATTGCAATTTGTCACTGCGAAGACAGACTATTTGCGTACGGTCGTGCTAAAAACGAACCTTTGACCCTTCACTGGCTTTGACCGGAGACACATTTCATGGACTTGGCATTCACACCCGAAGAGCTCGCGTTTCGCGAGGAGATTCGCGCTTGGGTAAAAGCAAATTTACCCGCTGATATTTCACAAAAAGTACACAGCGCCATGCGCCTGACGCGGGATGACATGCAGCGCTGGGCCAAGATTTTGGGCAAAAAAGGCTGGCTCGGATGGGGTTGGCCTGAACAATTTGGCGGCCCAGGCTGGACGGCTGTGCAAAAGCATTTGTTTGAAGAAGAATGCGCTTTGGAGGGTGCGCCGCGCGTGGTGCCATTCGGCCCCGTCATGGTGGCACCTGTGATCATGGCCTTTGGCAACGCTGAACAACAAAAACGTTTCTTGCCAGGCATCGCCAGCGGTGAAGTGTGGTGGAGCCAAGGCTACAGCGAGCCGGGCTCGGGGTCTGACTTGGCCTCTCTCAAAACACGCGCCGAACGCGTCGGCGACAAGTACATCGTGAACGGCCAAAAAACCTGGACCACCTTGGGCCAGTATGGCGAATGGATTTTCTGCTTGGTGCGCACCAGCAACGAAGGCAAACCGCAAACCGGCATCTCCTTTTTGCTGATCGACATGAAGACGCCCGGCATCACAGTGCGCCCCATCAAATTGCTGGACGGCGAATGTGAAGTCAATGAAGTCTGGTTCGACAACGTAGAAGTGCCTGCAGACAACCTGGTGGGTGAAGAAAACAAAGGCTGGAATTACGCCAAGCATTTGTTGGCTCACGAGCGAACCAACATCGCCGATGTGAACCGCGCCAAGCGCGAACTCGAGCGTCTCAAACGCATTGCCAAAACCGAAGGTGTTTACGAAGACATGCGTTTTCGCGATGAAATTTCCAAATTGGAAGTCGACATTGTTGCTTTGGAAATGCTGGTATTGCGTGTTTTGTCGGCAGAGAAGTCTGGTAAAAATTCACTCGACATCGCTGGACTTTTGAAAATTAGAGGCAGCGAAATTCAACAGCGCTACACCGAACTCATGATGTTGGCAGCCGGCCCCTTCAGCCTGCCCTTCATCTTCGAAGCCATGGATGCAGGTTGGCAAGGCGACTTCCCAGGTCACGAAGTGTCCAACGCACCGCTTGCAGCCAACTATTTCAACATGCGCAAAACCACGATTTACGGCGGCAGCAATGAAGTGCAGCGCAACATCGTGGCTCAGGTAGTTTTGGGTTAATTCAATTAACCCCACAAGGACACAACATGGACTTCGATTTTTCAGACGACCAAGAACAACTTCGCGATGCGGTTCGCAAATGGGTGGACAAGGGCTACACATTCGACCGCCGTCGTGCCATTACCCAAGCCGGGGGATTTGATCGCGCAGCCTACACCGAACTTGCAGAACTGGGCTTGTGCGGCCTTTACATCAGCGAAGACCATGGCGGCATGGGCATGGGCCCTGTTGAAGGCATGGTGGTCATGGAAGAGCTAGGGCGTGGCATCGTCATTGAGCCACTTCAGCAAGCCCTCATTTCAGGTGCTGTTTTAGAGGGCTACGCACCCGAGGCTTTGAAAGCCGAGTGGCTGCCCCAGCTTGCAGGTGGCGAGGCCCTGGTGGTCTTGGCATACCAAGAACGCAAATCGCGTTACAACACTCACAAATGCGATGCACAAGCGCAGCAACAAAATGGTCAATGGCAGATTTCAGGAACAAAGAGTTTGGTCGCTGTGGGCGATCACGCCGACGCCTATTTGGTGCCTGCCATGGCGTCTGGCAAATTGGCATTGTTCTTGGTGGCCAAAGATGCCACGGGCTGCTCAACAACGGGCTATGGCACCCAAGAGGGCGGACGCGCTGCAGAGCTTCAGCTCAACCAATGCCCTGCCAGCTTGGTCACCCTAGACGGTCAAACCGCATTGAGCCACGCCGTGGACATTGGCATTGCCTGTGCCTGCGCTGAAGCAGTGGGTGTGATGGACAAAACCATGGCCATCACCGTGGATTACATGAACACCCGCAAGCAGTTCAATGCCACCATTGCCACCTTCCAGGCCCTGCGTCACCGTGTGGCCGATATGAAAATGCAATTGGA
>JBIKOZ010000106.1:0-6070 GCA_044357745.1 Limnohabitans sp.
TGTGAAATATTGTTTGACTTCTTGCTCACTGAAGCTGTATCGGGCTTCTTTGAGCTTCTCGCCGATATAGGGCCAGTCCCAAGCCTGCGGATCTTGCAAATTCAAAGTCGTTGCCGCAAATTGGCGCATGTCTTGCAAATCTTGCTCTGCGAAAGGACGCGCCCGATTTGCCAAGTCGCGTAAAAAGGCGATGACCTTGGTTGGTGAGTCGGCCATTTTGGTGGCCACAGAAACTTCAGCATAGTTTTTAAATCCCAATAACAGCGCTTCTTCTTTTCGCAATTGCAAAATCTCTGCAATGAGCTTGCTGTTGTCAAGAGCGGCAAATTCTGGATCGCATTGATCGGAGGCACGAGTAACGTAGGCCTTGTAAAGGCGTTGCCGCAAGATGCTGCTTTTTGCAAACTGCATGACGGGCAAATAACAGGGCATTTTCAAGGTGATTTTGTAGCCCTTTTGCCCGTCCTTCTCAGCGGCTTCACGCGCTGTCGTCACGACATCCTCTGGCACACCCTCTAGGTCACTGATGTCAGCATAGAACGCAAATTTGTCCGTTGCATCCAACGCGTTTTCACTGAATTTTTGACTCAACTCTGCCATTCGTTCTTGGATTTCAGCGTATCGTTTTTTTGCCGCCCCTTGAAGTTCTGCGCCGCCCAAAACAAAGTTGCGAAGCGCATTCTTGAGCGCTTGTTTTTGGGCGACGTCCAGAGAATTGACATTCACCTGTTTGTACTTGGCATAGAGTTTTTCATCAGCACCTAAGCGGGTCCAAAATTCAGTAATTTGCGGCAAGGCCTCATTGTAGGCGGCTCTTAATTCGGGTGAGTCGGCCACGCTGTTGAGGTGGCTGACTTCGCCCCAAGAAGAACTCAACCGCTCTGCGCAGACATCAAGGGCATTGGCAATGGCATGCCAATCGGATGGGAAGTCTGAGGCCGTCACGGTCACTAAGGCATCTGATGCTTGCTTGAGTAATTCTTGAACGGCAGGTTTGACGTGTTCAGGCGTGATTTGATCAAACAAAGGCAAGCCACCCTGTTGTAACAATGGATTGAATGGGGCGTTAACAGTGTTCATGGCGGTGCTTTGAAAATGGTTCTTTAAATGACGGTGCGCTCAGCTGCTTCTAAAGTGTTCACCAGCAGCATGGTGATTGTCATGGGTCCCACGCCGCCTGGAACGGGCGTGATGAAACTGGCAATCTGTTCGACACCCGCAAAATCAACATCACCACACAGCTTGCCTTCGTCGTTTCGATTCATGCCGACATCTAAAACGACGGCGCCTGGCTTGACCATGTCGGCGGTCAATACATTGCGCTTGCCAACGGCTGCCACAATCACATCTGCTTGGCGCGTGATGTCCTTTAAGTTTTTAGTGGCGCTGTGACAAATAGTGACAGTGGCATTTTTTTGAAGCAGCATCATGGCCATGGGCTTGCCCACAATGTTGCTGCGGCCAATCACAACGGCATGCTTTCCTTTTAAATCGTAGCCAATGCTCTCGAGCATTTTCATGCAACCGAAAGGGGTGCAGGGCCAAAACCCAGGCATGCCAGTCATGAGCGCGCCTGCACTGGCGATGTGAAAACCGTCCACATCTTTGGCAGGGGAAATCGCTTCAATCACTTTCTGCGCATCTATTTGCGCTGGTAATGGCAGTTGAACCAAAATGCCATGGATGCTGGCGTCTTTGTTAAGGCCATGGATTCGAGCAAGCAGCGCTTCTTCTGTCATGTTCTCAGGATACTTTTCAAGCACAGAGTGAAGGCCGCTGTCTTCGCATGCTTTCACTTTATTGCGAACATAAACCTGGCTCGCTGAATTTTCGCCCACTAAGACAACGGCTAAACCCGGTGTGACACCTTTGGACTTGAGCGCTGCAGCGCGATGCGTCACTTCTGTTCGTAGCTTTTGGGAAAGGGCGTTGCCATCAATGCGTTGGGCGGTCATAGAAATAAAATAGGTGAGTGTCTCTTGAAAGTAAAAACGCCCGCGAGTTAGCAGGTCACGGGCGTTGGTTCGGATTGAATTCTCTTAAGCTTTTTGAACGTTTTGTCCCAATGCAATTTTGAGCAAATCTGCAACTGTGTTGGCATTTAATTTTTCCATGATATTGGCCCGATGAGCCTCCACGGTTTTGATGCTGATGCCCAAGTCATCCGCAATTTGTTTGTTTAAGCGACCTGCGACAATCCGCTCCAAGACTTGCGCTTCGCGACCAGTGAGTTTTGACAACAAAGCATCTCTGTTCGCCGCATTTTGATGGTCCGAAAAAGAATCACGAGCGCTGTCAAGCATGCGCTCAACCAATCCCACCAGCTCATCTTCTTTGAATGGCTTTTGAATAAAGTCCATCGCGCCTTTTTTCATGGTGTCGACCGCCATGGGAACATCGCCATGGCCTGTGATGAAGACAATGGGCAGCGGGGAGCGACGCTCAACCAGCTTGTCTTGCAACTCAAGACCCGTCATGCCGCCCATGCGGATGTCCACAATCAGGCACGCGACCTCGCGAGGGTCGTAACGGCTTAAAAAGGATTCGGCAGAGTCGAAACACCTAACACGGTAATCTTTTCCCTCTAACAACCACTGAAGAGAATCGCGTACAGCTTCGTCGTCGTCAACGACATAAACAGTGCCTTTTTTGGGTATCAAACTCATAGGGTTTCCCGTTTTATGTGTCTATTATCTGGATATGGTGGTGGCTGAAGGAATCCAAAAGGAAAAACAACATCCCACCACATCGTCGGCATTGTAGAGGTTCTCAGCCTTAATTCTGCCTTGGTGTGACTCAACGATGGATCTGCACAAATTCAGCCCAATCCCCATTCCCTCAACCTTGGTGGAATAGAAGGCTTCGTAAAGGCGGTCCATGACTTCGGGGGGGAGTCCTTTGCCAGTGTCTGTGACAGAGAAAAAAACGGTATTTTGCTGGTCAATGAGCTTTGGCACGACCCTCAATTCAACATGCCTGCGCCCCAAAGGACGCTCTGCATTGTCGACAGATTCAGCGGCATTCCTCATTAAATTGACCAAAACCTGCTCAATCAAAATGGGGTCGACGCTCAATTTGGGGAGCCTGGCGGCAACAAAGTGGGAAAGTCGGACATTTCGTCGTCTCAACTCAATTTCAGCCAATTCAACGGCTTCGTTGACCATGTTCAAGACATCTGATTGGGTTCTGTTGGGCTCACTGCGCTTCACAAATGACCGAATTCGATGAATGATCTGACCGGCCCTTTGCGCCTGATGTGAGGTTTTTTCAAGCGCCCAAACCAAATCGGCTTCTTCGATTTGTTGACCTTTGATACGAGACAACATGCCATTGCAATAATTGCTGATGGCCGTCAGCGGCTGGTTGAGTTCGTGGGCCACACTCGATGCCATTTCACCCATGGTGATCAATCGACTTGCATTTTGTGCGCGTTCTGCTTGTTGGGCGGCAAGTTCTTCAGCCTGTCGGCGTGTTGTGATGTCAGTCGCAATGACCATTTGGGCCAGGCGGCCATCGGTCCAATGGATATAACGTGTTCTGATTTCTAGCCATTTGTCTAAATGTTTTAAATAAATCTCGGCACGTTCAGCAGGCGCAACTGTCAAACTTTCTGTCGGTAAACCTGCCAAGGCATCGACATCGTCCATTTCTGACTCAGTGGTTCGGACATCCAGCATCCCTGCTTTTTCAACCAAATTCAAATGACCTTGGGTGTCGGTTTCAAACCACTGCCGATACAGCTTGTTTGCAAAAAGTAACTCTGCGCTGCCAAGCGGGGCCACCGAAACGGACGCATCCAAGGCTTCCAGCACAATCGTGAAGCGTTCGTAGGATGCCGCGAGTTGCTCACGGATTCGATTGGGCTCGGTAATGTCCGTCATCGAAGTCATCCAACCTGTTTGTTGACCCATGGCGTCAATGAGTGGAGACACATAAAGACGTGCGTCAAAAATGTCGCCGCCTTTGTGTTGAACACGAACTTGAGAGCCGCCCAAAGTGTTCTTCCCGCTAAGCTCTTCTTCAAGAAGCGCCATCAACAATTCTTTGTCAGATTCTGGCCAATATGGAAAGGGCGCCGCTGCACCAACCAACTCACTTTCGTCCCATCCTGTCATTTGGCAAAAGGCCAAGTTGACGTAGGTAATTCGGCCTTCCATGTCCAAAGCGCGCATGCCCGTCAAAATGGAATTTTCCATGGCCCGCCTGAAGTTCGTTTCGGACACCAGTTCTTTTTGAGTTTGTTGCCTTTTCCGCGTGTGCCGCCAGTTTGCAATTAACATCCATGCCGTCAATAAACTCAAAGCGCCTACCAACCAAAAGAGCCCTCTTCCCACCAAATCTTGAGAGGTGCGCCAAGTTTGTGCTCGCAATATCAAACCGTTTCCAACTGGCGAAACTGGAACTTCAAACTCATTGTTTTGCCCACTGATTCCTGGCACAAAATTCCAGAGGTTGACTCGTTTGGCCATCGATTGGCCTGCAATCAAATCGCCATCACTGTCTAGCAGCGACACTGCATATTTGGCCATTATTTCTGTCGGGACGCCGTATCTCAGAAGGCTTTCCGCGTTGTATTCGGCCATGATCACACCATTGAATCTGCCTTGAGAATTGGTGAGAGGGGTGTGCAGTTGCAGCACGATGTTGCGCCCATAGTTTTCTTGCGCAGCATTTGTGTTGCCAACTGCAAAAATGCCGTCATCCTCTTGCGAGTAAACAGGCTGCATTAAGTCGCGTGCCAGGCTAAAGTTGTTTTCGGTTTCACCCCATTTCAAAACGTCCCCGACCCGCCATTTGAGACTGGCCATGACGTTGGGTGCTGTTTGACTTGCAATGATTTTTCTTTTTTCATCGACCCACGCCAGTGTTTGAACTTCTGGGTTTTTAAGAACAAATGCTTCAGCGCGACGTCCAAATTCTTTGACGTCTACATCATTGTTGGAAATATCTCTTGCCAATCTCATGACTTGCTCTTGGCGTTCAAGCAGCCGTAGACGTAATCGTTGCTGGCTGTATTCGACATCTCGCCTGACGGCTTCTTGTTCTCTGTCGATCTCCTCTATTCGCAGGTACCAGAACGCAATGACAATGGCACTGAAAAACAACACGACGGAGGCAATTGGCGCTAAGCTGGCAAAACGATCTTGCTTGGCCGCGCTCTGCCGCTTCCACCACCTTCTCCACCATGAGGCGGGTTTGTTGGCCAAGATTCTTTTGGAAGCGTTTTGCGGCATCATCCCCCTAAGTTTAGGGTAATCCCGTTCACTTAAATTTCATAATGCAAAATACAAAAGCACCATTTGAAATAATATTAACTTTGTGAGAGAATTCAAAAAAATAGTTTATTCACGGCCTACAAAGGAGACAAACATGTCAGCCGTTCAGCCTAATCACATCCTGTCAGACCTGGATGCCATCGAAACCCGCGAATGGATGGACGCGCTGTCCGCCGTGATTGAAAAAGAGGGCGGAGAGCGCGCTCACTTTTTGTTAGAGCAACTTTTAGAGCACGCTCGGCAGAGCAGCATTGACCTGCCTTTTTCCGCCAACACGGGTTATGTGAACACCATCGAGCCTGATCAAGAAGTTCATTGTCCCGGGAATATCGAAGTTGAAGAGCGTCTTCGCTCTTACATGCGATGGAACGCCATGGCCATGGTGGTCAAGGCCAACCGTCACAATCCTGAAGATGGTGGCGATTTAGGCGGCCACATTGGCTCCTTTGCCTCATTGGCTCACATGTTTGGCGCTGGCTTCAATCATTTTTGGCATGCCGAAAGTGAAAATCATGGGGGTGACTGCTTGTACATCCAAGGCCACGTCTCGCCAGGTGTCTACGCACGTGCCTACCTTGAAGGCAGACTGACAGAAGAGCAGCTGCTCAACTTCCGTCAAGAAGTCGATGGCAAAGGCTTGTCTAGCTATCCGCATCCCAAATTAATGCCTGAGTTTTGGCAGTTCCCTACGGTCTCCATGGGCCTTGGCCCTTTGATGGCCATTTACCAAGCGCGCTTCTTAAAGTACTTGCATGCGCGAGGCATTGCCAATACCGAAAACCGCAAAGTCTGGG
>JBIKOZ010000105.1:0-6070 GCA_044357745.1 Limnohabitans sp.
TGGGCCCTTTGTGTTTGCCTTGATTGCTGCGTTGGCGCTGCTCACTTACATTCCGGCGCTGTCCATTTGGCTGCCGGCCGTGTTGAAAAATTGATGGACCATTGATGCCATTGGTCATAGGCTCTTTAGAAGTTTTAAAGACGCATGGGCGTTGGTGCTCAATCAAGCGCTGAAAAACTCTAACTTGCGGTCTATTTTCCAATGAAGGCAAAGGCATGAGCATCAAGTCCCTCCTTGTTCAGCAAGAGGTTGACTACCTCATCATCGGCGGTGGCAGTGCAGGTTGCGTTTTGGCCAATCGTCTTTCTGAAAGTGGAAAATTCAAAGTCTTACTTTTAGAAGCCGGGCCACGAGATCACAGCCCCTTTATTCATATACCGGCAGGCTTTCTAAGTTTATTAGACAACCCGAAGCTGAGTTGGCGGTATCGGTCTGAGCCGCAGGCCTGCAGCAACGGCCGTGTGATTGCCTACCCACAGGGAAAAATGTTGGGCGGCACAGGATCATTGAATGGCATGCTGTACGTGCACAGCACACGCGCTGAACACCAACGCTGGCTAGATGAGGGCTGCGAAGGATGGTCCTTTGACGACATACTTCACTTGTACAAAAAAATAGAGAACATTGATGGTGCCGCACCGGACAAACCAATGCCTGTGTCTAGCTTCGTTGAGCAACATTATTTGAGCAGTGCATTTTTGCAGGCATGTGGTCAATCGGGCTTGAAGGTGCATGACACTTTGAACGGTACCGAGCGAGAGGGTGCTGCCGCGTTTCATCAAAATCGACAAGGTCGTTTTCGCATGGGTCCGGCGCAAACCTATTTGCGCAATGCACGAACTCGGCCCAATTTGCAAATTAAGACAAACGCCTTGGCTAAGAGAATTGTGTTTGAAGGCACGCGCGCAGTAGCCGCCGAGGTGCTGTGTGATGGGCAGGTCTTTCTGGTGAAAGCCCGCAGAGAAATCATTATTTCCTGTGGTGCGATTCGCTCCCCCCAATTGCTGCAACTGTCTGGCATAGGGCCTGCCAAGCTTCTCGACTCTTTGGGCATTCCCTTAGTGCTGAATCTAGCGGGTGTTGGAGAAAATTTACGGGACCATTATTCTGTGCGCCTCACGCAGCGTGTCAGTGGTACGGGGACATTGAACGAACGAACACGTGGCTTTGCATTGGTCTCTGAACTTTTTAACTACATGGCAAGGGGACGTGGCGTGCTGACCGTGGGCGCCAGTTCTTGCGCTGCTTTTGCCAAGAGCAATCCCAAATTAAGCGCGCCAGATTTGCAGTTGAGTTTTGCGCCGGCAAGTTTCGAACCCGGAACCTATCGACTTGAGCGTCAGGGTGGAATGACCATCTCCGTGTACCAGTCTTACCCTGAAAGCAATGGCTCAGTTCGTATTCGTTCGACGGACCCGATGCAGATGCCATCGATTCAGGCTAATTATTTAAGTGAGCCAGGAGATTGCAGTGCACTGCTAGCGGGCTTGCGTTTGGCGCGTGAGATTTTTTCTATGCCGGCGCTAAGTCGCTGGGGGATTCAGGAAACGTTGCCCAGCACAGCAACCCAATCGGATGCGCAATGGATCGACTATGCACGAGAAAAAGGAGTTTCAGGCTATCACTTGGTAGGAACTTGTCGCATGGGAACCAGTGAAAATGCGGTGGTTGATCCGCAATTAAGGGTGAGAGGCTTGCAAGGGCTTCGTGTCGTGGATGCATCCATCTTACCTAGCTGCACCTCGGGTAATTCCAATGCGCCCACTTTGATGCTTGCTGAAAAAGGGGCAGACATGATTTTGGCGGATGCGCGCTAACCATCTTGATCCGGACTGCCATCTAGTGCATCGGCCTTCGCTTCATATGACTTGTCTCAACCTAAAAAATATTGAGGCAAAGCCAGTGTCAACGCCGGTATGTATGTGACCAAAATAAGCACGAAGATAAGCACGCCTAAAAAAGGCAATGATTCGCGGATCACCGCATGTGGCGGTTCATTGGCAACGTTGGCCATCAGGTAGATCAAATAGCCCACTGGCGGCGTACAAAGACCGATCATCAGGTTGATGACAATGACGACACCAAAATGAATGGGGTCAATGGCCAGGGCTTGAACCGCTGGCATCAAGATGGGCACGAAAACGATGAGCGCTGCAAGTGGATCCATGAACATACCGACAATCAAGAAAAACACATTCACAACCGTCAGAAAGACCCAGTCGTTGGTTGTGAAACTGAGCAAGAGCGCTGCTGCTTCCTTGTTGATCTGCAGATCTGCGATCATCCAGCCCATCACACCGGAGGCGCCGACAATCAGCATGACCGAAGCTGTTCCATGGGCTGCCGTAACAAGCGCTCGCCAGAACTCCTTCAAGGTCAGCTGTCTGTAAACGAAGACGGCGATCAAGCCGCAGTAAACGCAGGCAATGGCGCCGGCCTCGGTGACCGTAAAAACACCGCCAAGAATGCCTCCGAGAATGATCACGGGGGTTGCCAGCGCAGCAATGGCCGCGGTAAAGGCAGTGGCAACAGCCGCCATGCCGCCCCACGTTCCCTTGGGATAGCCCCGGCGCAGGCTGATGACCCACACCATGCCCATTAGCAGCAGGCCCATGAGAACGCCTGGAATGATGCCGCCAACGAACATGTGGCCCACAGAGGCTTCAACCAAAATGGCGTAAATCACCATGGGAATCGAAGGTGGAATGATGGGCCCCATCACAGCAGCCGTTTCGCAAAGGGCAGCCGAAAAAGCGGGTGGAAATCCCGCCCGCTTCATGGCAGGAACCATCACAGAGCCAGTGGCGGCAGCATCGGCGACGGCCGAGCCAGAGATGCCAGAGATGATCATGCTGGCAAGCACCGTGACATGCCCCAGCCCACCACGAATGTGACCTACCAGTGTGGCAGCAAAATCAACAATGCGGCGCGTGATACCGCCCGCATTCATCAGCTCACCAGCGAAAAGAAAAAGGGCGATGGCAATCAGCGGAAAGCTGTCAATTCCGTTGACAACATGCTGGGCCATCAATTCCAGGGGCAAATGAGGCCTGAATATCATCAATGTGGCAAGACAGGCACCCAAGATGGCAAACGCCAAAGGGACGCCCAATAAACTGAGCAGCACGAGACCGCCAAGAAGGACTGCAAGTGTCATGATGGACCTGTGAACGTGCGCCAATTGGCAACCACGGTCGCAAGCGAGCGCAGCACCCACGCAAAGCCTGCAAGAAAGAGTGAAAGGTATACCCAGCTGACTGAAATTCCCAAAGCAATGTAAGTGTCAAACTGGCGCAAATCCATCATGCCCCAAGCCCCTTGAATCAAGACGACGGTGAGTCCCATGACCACAAACTCAACCAGGATGCGTTGCAGTGCTCGCAGTCGGGGTGGGAGTAGATCAACCAAGAAGTCAACTTGCATTCGCGGGGCGGTAACTGCAGCCACAAGTACCATCCAGACAAAAAGCAAGCGAGTCAGTTCCTCACTCCACACCAAGGATCCTCCCAATGCGTAACGAACTAGAACCTGTGCGGTGACCAAAAAAGTGATCACAAAAAGCAGGACTGCTGCCAGCACGTCGGGCAACCGCAAGAGCAAGGTTAGCTGTGTGCTTGCGTTTTGCGCTGCGGGTTGGGAATGATTCATCGACACAAATCAAGAAGCTTCTTGTAACGCAGCGGGGAGGCGATACCGCACTGTTGAGCGCTAGAGATTGAGAGACTCATTTGGTGGCCAATATACGGTTGACGATGTCCAAGCCATGTGCGTCGGTATAGGTTTTGGTGACCGCGTCATAGGCGGCCTTGCGGAAGGCTAGAGAATCAGCCTTCTCGTTGACTTGGACACCTGCAGCTTTGATTTTGGCCAGATTCTCGCCTTCTTGCTTTGCATTGAGATCGCGCTGAAAGCGTGCTGCTTCCATTGCCGAGTCCAGCAAGGCCTTGCGATGCTCGGCTGACAAGCCGTTGAAGCGATTCAGGTTCATCGCAGCGATCGAAGCGGTGTATGCATGGTTAGTGAAAGACAAGTATTTCTGAACTTCAAACATGCGGTTTGCATAAATGTTATTGATGGGGTTTTCTTGTGCGTCAACTGCGCCGGTCTTTAGGGCAAGGTAAAGCTCAGTGAAGGCCATGGGTGTGGGATTGGCGCCCCATATCCTAAAGGCTTCAATATGGGCCTTGTTGGGTGTCGTACGAATCTTGATGCCCTTGAGATCCTCCGGAACGACGATCGGCTTTTTAGAGTTGGTAATTTGGCGAAAGCCAATTTCCCAGAAAGCCAGGCCCTTCATGCGGTTTTTTTCCAAGTCGGACAAAAGCTCAGTGCCGATGTTGCTGTCCATCACTTTGTGTGCATGATTGAGATCACGAAACAAAAACGGCAGGTCCATTGCGTTGAGTCGCGGTGCGAACTGCGTGAAAAAGGGGTTGCCAGTGAGTCCAATGTCAATCGTGCCTAAGCGAACACCTTCTAAAATTGCACCATCGTTGCCCAGTTCGCCAGCTGGATGAACGCTCATCGTCAACTTGCCGCCAGTTTTCGTTTTGAGCAGTTCCGCCATGTGTTGTGCCGCGACATTGTGTGTATCAGTTGCCGACAGGGTATTGGCAAATCTCAAGTTGTTTTGTGCAGAGGCAGTGGCCATGGTCAGGCAAGCCACAATCAAACTCATTAGTTGCTTCTTCATTTTGTGTCTCCAGTAAACTATTGGCGAATGTGAATTTAAGAAATTCCCATAGGAAGTGTCCCACTTTAGTACGTCCTGTGATCATCGTATAAACCCTCAATTTGTTCCATTTGACATTGGACATACGGCTTGAATATTGCTTCGGCATGTGGTTGTGCGTGGCTTCACAGGATCACGCTCGGATGTCCTTGGCTTGAATAAAACCCAACTCAAGTTGACAATGTCACTTTATGGCGATGTAAATTGGAATTGAAATGACGAACATCCCAGCCCAAATTGGCGATTCACTTGAGAACGTAGATACGCCAGCGCTGATCATTGATCTTGACGCGTTTGAAAGTAATCTTTTCAAGATGGCCGCCTTTGCCAAGTCAGCGGGCGTGGGGCTTCGTCCCCATGCAAAGACACATAAATGCCCAACCATCGCGCTCAAGCAAATCGCTGCAGGCGCAGTCGGACAATGCTGTCAGAAGGTGGGGGAGGCTGAAGCCCTGGTTCGTGGCGGTGTCCGCGATGTATTGGTGTCAAATCAAATCGTTGGCATTCATAAGTTAAGAAGGCTAGCGGCGCTTGCGAAAGATGCGACCATTGCTCTGTGCTTTGACTCTCCTGACCAAGTTACAGCCGCTTCCAATGCTGCGTGCGAAGCAGGTGTTCAACTAGGCGGGCTTGTTGAAATTGATGTTGGCATGCAACGATGCGGCGTAGCCAGTCCTGATGCAGCAAATGACCTGGCCCAGCGAATCACCGACGCGCCGGGTTTAATTTTTCGCGGACTACAGGCGTACCACGGTGTAGCGCAGCATTTGCCCAGTGTTCCTGAACGCCAAGTGGCCATTCAAAGTGCTGCGGACATCGTTCGAGCTACCGTTGAGCGTTTAAGCAAGTCTGGCATTTCTTGCGAACTGATAAGTGGCGCCGGAACTGGCACGTTTCGTTTTGAAGGGCTCAGCGGTTTATGGAACGAGTTGCAAGTGGGCTCTTATGTCTTCATGGACACTGACTATGCCCAAATTGGCGGCGAAGGAACCAATCGTTTCACGGATTTTGAGCATTCCCTTTTCGTTCTCGCAACAGTCATGAGCAAGACAGTCAGCGATCGCGCCATCGTGGACGCGGGGCTCAAGTCTTACAGTGGAGAAAAGGGCCTACCCTGGGTACATAACCGACCTGGCCTTGAGGTTGTTGGCGTATCTGACGAGCACGGCAAGATCAAGATAGGACCGGATGCAAAGCAGCTGTCTTTGGGCGATAAGGTTTTGCTGATTCCAGGACACTGCGATCCAACCGTCAATCTTCACGATTGGTATGTCTGCGTCAGAAAAGGTCGCGTTGAAAGCCTTTGGCCTATTACTGCTCGCGGTGCGAGCACATGAA
>JBIKOZ010000107.1:0-6022 GCA_044357745.1 Limnohabitans sp.
GCGCACAGTCCGGCGATAGGCCGGCCGTTTGGAAGCAGTACCCGGCCAGCGGCATCCACCACAAGTCCACCCTGGGTATGGGCAACTGCGCCGGTGATACGTGCTGCGTAATAAGGTGGTGTCAGCGGCTTCGCGGGTGCACTGCGTCCAAATGCGTCGCGGCTGTCTCGGGGCTGTGTAACCCACTGGTGCAATGTCGCTTCCAAAGCAGCTTCTGGCAGGCCCAATGTATGCGCTAGGGTTGTTTCATCTGCTGCCCGTACGATGCCGCCTCGTTCCATGGCTTGGCGCATCACCAGCACGTTACAGACTTGATCCTGAATAGACTGGTCCCAAATGAAGTAGGCGACCTGACCAGGCTGCTGCCGATATACCCGTGCCAAGCTCGAGTAGTCTTGCAACTCGTCGACGAAACGCACCCCATTGGCGTTTACTGCGATTCCGCCCTGGTTGAGAACAGGCGGCGTCACCCGGGTACCGTCGGAAAATATGCAGTCGCGGCCCTGATAGCTGCTTAGATGTGTCAGTGAAGCGCCTAGCTGCTGGCCCCAGTCCAGCGCGTCGCCGAGATCTTTGGCCGAGCCGATGTGTGGCGCACTTGCCATTTCGGGGATGTGCATTGCGACCAGTTCCGGCCGTGCGCCGAAGCCGCCAGAGGCCAGAACCACGCGAGATGCTTTGAATTGAAGAGTCTGCGCCGCGCGCTTTGCGCTTACGCCGGTGATACCGACAAGCGCATCTCCTATGAGCCCAGTGCAGATGGTTTGATCGAGAATTTTGACATTGGCACATCCCTCAACAAAGCGGCGCAGGCTCGCGAGTACCGGTGGTCCGCCGCGCTCGGGATGAGCGTGCATGCGGACGACGCTATGACCAAGCCAGGTAAGCTCTGGTGCCAACTCAAGTTCGACCCCGACCTTGTCTACCAGCCAATGAATGGTTTCGGCCGAGCTCTCGCAAATGGCACGAGCCAGCCGGAGGTCGGCACAGCCCCTGTTTTTTTTCAGTATGTCGGACAGCAGCAGATCTGGCGTGTCATCGATTCCTGCCGCGCGTTGAAAGCGCGTGCCTGCCGCTGGTATGAAATTACTTGCAATGGCGGAGTTGCAGGCAATGGACAAGTCCCGCTCGATCAGCGTTACCCTCAGGTTTGGCGCATTTGTTGCGATGGCTGCTGCAGCAGTCAACCCGGTGCCGCCTGCACCGACAATTACCACGTCGGTTTCGAGCCAGTGGGGATCATTCATCTTGGCTTCCTATCAACCATCTGGCTACTCATTGACTGATGGGCCCGATGCGAGCAGGTCGTGTAACTCTCGGCCTATCAATATTGCGAAGGAGCTTTTGGGGTCAAACTCAGGATGTTTCATTGGGGCTTCTGCGCCCAAAACAAAGTCCATGGGAAGCGCCAATAAGGCCAACCTGGTTCTGTGCTTCCCTCGGTTTCTGCAAATGGTTCGATCACCGCCCTCACAAAGCCAGCGGCTGTAAAAGCCGCGTCCATGTCCATGCGGTTGAAGGCCGTTAAAAAACCTTCATTGTTACGTACCGAATGGCCATCGAGTAAAAATTCCAACCAGGGTTCGCGGGCACGAAAGTCCAGATGCATTACCAGCCCACCGGGTTTAAGCAAGCGGTACGACTCGGTTAAAACCTTTTTAATTGTATTGACCGGCAACTCATGCAGCAGTTGAGTGGATGTCACCAAATCAAAAGTCTCGTTGCTGTAGTGCGGGTTGGCGGCATCAGCTTGTTCAAACCTGATGTTGCGCAGGCCCTCCTCTTTGGCGGTGTGTGCAGCCAGGCGCAAGCATGGTTCCGACAGGTCAATGCCAATGACCTTGGCATGCTCAAAGGTTCGAGCAATAGGAAAAGTGCATTTGCCAAATCCGCAACCCATGTTCAACACATTGTGGAAGTTTCCGTGGCTTTTCAGCCACTGGGCAAAACGCTCGTGGGCTTCAAAACGTCGGGTATTGGGGTGGATGGAGGTAGCGCTCGCTTTGTACATCAGGCCATCAAAGTCCGCCCCAATCAAATTGCCAGGGTGTTGATGAATGTCGACTGCATGGTAGTAGTCCGGGATCGGCATTGCTGGGTTGAGCTTTAACAAGGGGCTGTCGGAGGCGGGATGCAATTGTTCGTTGACCCAATCAGAGCGTTGTGACAGCGCCATCGCTAATCCCCAGCGGGGATCAGAGTACTTCATGCGCTGATAGTGGCGCTCGATGAAACAAAACCAATGATAAAGCGGCGTAGCAGACACCTGCTCGCCGGCCTGTTCGCTGCTGTTGATAGTTTGACCTAGAGTAGCCGCTTGATAATCAGCATGCAAAGCCGGGTAGAGGTGGTTGGCCCATTGTTGACGCATAGTGCCAATTAGCTCTTGAAAGGCAGTGGTTGAGCGGTCAAAGTAGTTCATGCGGCGTTTCCTGGTGTGTTGGGCACCAGCGGGTTGCCGTGCCCAGATGTGGATTTAGCCCTCCCGTCCATGACCTCGAACAAATGCGCCACAAAAGCCTCTCTGTCACGTAGCAATATTTGTTCTTGTTGTGGTGTAGGTGAAAACTGGTCTAGTTGGCTCTCTCCAACGATGCCGCGCTCGGTGAGGATAAACTCTAAGCACCTCATCCGGTCGCGCAGCACATGCAACTCGGCGGCCATTACCAACAGCATTTGCGCCATGCGATCGGTGCTGGCCGACTCGAAAATCTGTAACTCAGGCTCGTCGCGTTTGGCGATTTTGCTGGGGATTGTTTGGGTCATGGTGTCAACTCCTCATTCGCGAAAAACAGCCAGTGGTTCATGCTACCAAGCTTTTTCACCTTTGTACAACGGGTACTGTAACGTTACAAAGCCCTTTTGATCAGAATATCATGTATGGTTATAAAGCAGCCTATGCCTAGAATGATCTTGAATTGATTGACCAGATCGGAGACACACAACATGACCCAGCAATTGCCAGGACACATAGCCTATCCAGATGTATTTCAACCCATGGTTCTCAATCGGCTCCATTTGCGTAATCGTATTTTTGTGCCGGCGCACACCACTAACTTTGGCGAAAATCATTTACCTAGCGAGCGGCATGTGGCGTATCACAGCGAACGTGCGCAGGGAGGTGCAGCTGCGATCATTTTTGAAGCGATTCGGGTAATGGACAATACTTTGGGGCGACCCCAAGGTGTTTCGGGCTACCTGCCTGGTGCTGTGGAAGCTTTTGCAGAAGTAGTGCAAGCTGTTCACGCCCATGGAGCGGTCATGATTGCGCAAATTTGTCACATGGGTCGCCAAATTGATGGTGAGTTCGAACGTACAGTTTCTGTTTCAGCCAGCGACTTGCGTTGGTCTATGAGTGCCACGCATCCTCGCTCCCTAGATCGGCATGAAATGGACCTGATATGTCAAGCCCATGTCAAGGTTGCGCTCAATATGGTAGAGGCTGGAATGGACGGCATTGAACTGCATTGGGGTCACGGTCACTTGCTACAACAATTTTTGTCGCCGGCCTCCAATCAGCGAGATGACGAATACGGTGGAAACGTCCAAAATCGCATGCGCTTTCCGCTAGAGGTATTAAAGGCAGTGCGAGACGCTGTTGGACCCGACTTTTGCTTAGGAATTCGTATCAGTGCAGAAGAGTTCATGCCGGGTGGTCTGACCTTGCCAATGTCGGAAGTCATTGCCGTTTCAGCTGCACAAGCTTGCGCAATTGACTTTATCCATGTTTCACACTCGGCCTATCACATGAGCCATTCATTGGGAACCCAAATGGCTGACATGGCGTTTGGTGTAGAAGAGTTTAGAGCGTTGCCCCGCGGCATCAAACAGGCCTTACTCAGTGCCAAATTGAAGACGGCTGTTCTTACAGTGTGCAAGTACAGAGACATGCAAGACGCGCAAAACATGATTGCTGCGGGCCATGCTGACATGGTGGGCATGGCACGCGCCCACATAGCCGATCCAGCCATCGTTAACAAATATGCACAAGGTCGAGTTGATGAGGTGCGTCATTGCATAGGTTGTAACCAGGGCTGCTCTCAGCGCCTGGAGCGAAATTTAGCGATCACGTGTTTGATCAATCCTCGTGCGGGGCTGGAGACGCGCTGGCCAGAGGCAGTGCAAGACCAAGCGCACCAAGTAAAAAAAATCCTGGTTATTGGTGGCGGTCCAGCAGGTTGTGAAGCTGCTTGGGTGGCTGCCGCGCGAGGCCACAGTGTTACTTTGTGGGAGCGGTCGGATCAACTTGGGGGGCAATTGCGTTGGACGCAGCATATGCCACTGCGCCAAGATTTTGCTCATCTATTCTCACATCAATCGAACATGCTTAAACGCTATGGTGTTCAAATTCAATATAACAAAGAGGCCAGCCCTCAGGACGTGCACAACAGCGGATTTGATGAGGTGGTCATTGCCACCGGAGCTCAAGCTGCCCCCCTGTTGTTGGCCAATGGTCGGCCAATGATCACCCAGGAGCAAGCTTTGGCCAATCCTGAGGCATTGGGTCAAAGAGTGGCTTTTTACGATGTGACAGGCGAATGGACAGCCTTGTCGGTGATCGAACACTTGGCAGATCTTGGTAAACAAATCAGTGTATTCACGCCCATGGCGGCGTTTGCATGGCGGACCACCATTTACTCCACCTTGTCCAACCGAAAGCGATTGCGTGAAAAAGGCGTACGCCTGGTTTTGCTGCGTCAAATATTGGATTTTGATGGCAACACGCTCACGATGGAAGACGTTTCCACAGGTGAAAAATTGACTCAGGCTGGATTTGACAGTGTTGTGGGTGCCCAGTATGGCAAAGCGCAGTATGAGCTTGAGCATGGTATCAAGGCCTTGGCCAAATCAGGAGGTGCCTTGACGACCCTGCACATTGCTGGGGATTGTGTAAGCCCGCGTACCGCTATCGAGGCCGTGTATGAGGGGCATTCAGTAGCCCGTAGTTTGTGAGGACAGCGATGAGCACATCCACAATGTCGATCAGAACGAACGCATCCGAGTTAGTGGCTGTCACTGGTGGCAGTGGCTTAATTGGCTTGAGCTTGATCGAGCACTTGCTGTCTCAAGGCCACGCTGTGTTAGCCCATTCTCTGGACTCATTGCCGCCAATGGCCTTGGAAGCTTTTGCTCAACTACCAGGGCGTTTAGTCACTGCGCAAGGAGATATCCGAGACGTCCATTTGGGCCAGTGTTTTGGCGACCATGGGGTAACGCATTTATTTCACGGCGCGGTCATTACCGCTGGCCTTGCACGTGAAAAATCTGCTGCGATGGAAATTTTGGATGTTAACGTTTTGGGAACGGTCAATGCCTTGGACGCTTGTGTAAAAGCAGGTGTGCGTCACGTAGCCTTGGCCAGCTCTTCAGCGGTCTATGGTACCGCCATATTTGATGGGGAAAATCTTTCTGAGGGGCAACCCGTCGCGCCGGTGAACTTGTACGGCATTGGAAAAATGACGGTAGAGCACATTGGTCAGCGTTATGCGTTTCTGCACGGCATGCGTGTTGTTAATGCACGCATCGCTGCCGCATTTGGCCCTTGGGAGCGTGATACAGGCATGCGAGACACCTTGTCTCCGTTGTGGCAAATTGCCCAGCATTGGGCTCGCGGAAAAGCTGTTTGCTTGCCTGCATCAGGTCAGCGTGACTGGGTGTATTCGGCTTATGTAGCCGCAGCCGTAGCCGGTATGTTGCTAAGCGATAAGTTGCAACATCAAACCTACAACATTTCTCCCGGAGAGGCGTGGCATCCACAGGTGTTTTGCCAGGCTATGCAAAATTTAGACCCGCGCTTTGATTGGTCTATGGCACCACCTAATGCGCCTACCAACATTGATTTTTTCGATGACCTGACACGCCAGCGAAATTCCTTGATGACGGTTCGGGCTCAAGCGGAGGGTTGGTCTGCACAAAACAATGTACTAACTCAGGCGGAGCTATACGCACAGTGGGTTATTGCTCACCGAGCCTGGTTCACTTGAACCAGACTGGGGGATTTAATTGCCGTACATCACGGATG
>JBIKOZ010000108.1:0-6001 GCA_044357745.1 Limnohabitans sp.
ATGATTGCCGTGTCTTGGCCTGCCTCCAGTTGAAGAAAGGCGTTAAGGAGAGTGGTTTTACCGCTTCCTAGAAATCCTGTGAGCAGATCAAAAAAAATCATTTTTGAGGTTGGGTCGATCTAATTGCTAGCTTCGAATGAATTCATTAAATCATATTTTTTCGCCTAGCGTAATTTTATATCGCCTAATAGATTGATCTTCTGCATGACAATACGCTTCAGAAAGAGACAAAAGCATGCCAAGCAAATTAATTTGTTACGCCAGTACGCAGACGAGTCATCTGTGCAATTGAAAAGCACTGCGTCTCGAAAAATACTTCCAACCAAATGACGGACTTAGCGAAAACCCTTCTCAGTGCCGAAGCGCTCAAAGCAGTTATCGCTTCTGAAACTGCCCACTGCGCTTGCCCCCTTAAAAACTGTCAAGGCTGGGAAAGCGTGAGTGAGGATCGCTGGCCGGCTGACCATATGCAAGCCAAGGGCACTCTGCGCGAAGCCCTGCCAGAGGGGCAAATGGAGCCCACGTTTGAAGAGTTTCACCCGAATGGAACTCGGTATGATTCGCCCCTCGCGCCCATTGCGCCAAAGTACTTCCCATATAACCGCTGCGATGTTTTTTGCTGCACGAAATGCGGCTGTGGTGTGTTGAAATACACCGAATATGGCGGCTATTACATTGATCGCCGAGTTCGACTCATAGACCCTGAGCTAGTGGTCAATCCATGATTGAATGAAAGTAACTATGAGCAGTCAATCAAAGCCTGTCTATCGCATTGGTTCTGGTGCCGGTTTTGCAGGTGACCGTGTCGACCCCGCTGTGGCGCTGGCTGGCTCAGGCCAAGTCGATGCGGTGGCGCTGGAGTGTTTGGCAGAGCGTACTTTGGTGCCCGGTATCAAAGCGCGTGCAGACAATCCGCAAGCAGGTGCTGATCCGCGTTTGCGTCGCAGATTGACCCCGTTACTCCCAGTGGCGGCCAGGACGGGTTGCAAAATCATTTCTAACTTAGGTGCCGCCAATCCGCGCGCGGCGGGTATTGCCATTGCGCAATTGGCCAAGAGCTTGGGTGTATCGGGTTTGAAGGTGGCCGCAGTGGAAGGCGACGACGTCATCTCAATGGCAGACAAAGTGAAGTGGGTGAAACCCGTCACAGGCAAGTTGATTGGTGCGCATGCCTATTTGGGCTGTGTGCCCATGGCCGAAGCATTGGAGGCGGGCGCCGATGTGGTGGTGACGGGCCGTGTGGCTGACTCGGCTTTGTTTGCAGCACCTGTTCGACAGTACTTGGACCCAAACCCTCATGCTTTGGCAGGCGCACTGACAGTGGGTCACTTGCTAGAGTGCGGCGGTCAACTCACTGGTGGTAATTACGACACACTGGGCGGCCCCCAACCTGGCAACCCTTTGTCGGCGGCTGACTTTGCAGCCCTTGGCTACCCCTTGGCACATGTGTACGCCGATGGCAGTGCAGACATCACGGTGCTAGACGGCGCTCCCGCCATTGTGGATGCGCTCACATGCACCTTGCAATTGTTGTATGAGGTGCATGACCCGTCACGTTATGCCACGCCCGATTTGGTGCTCGACTTCAGCGGCATTCGCTTTGAACAAATCGGTCATCGCAAAATTAGAATGACGGGCGCTCGCACTTCGGGTCCGCCGCCTACTTTGAAAGTGGCTGGCTTCATTGAGTTACCGGGCTTCATTGTCGATTGTGAAATTGGTTTTGCGGGTACGGGCGCTTGGGACAGAGCGAAGCGCGCAGTAGATACGCTGCGTATCCGATTGGCAGCTTGGGCCGATGATGATCTGGCCATTGATTTGGTCGGTGTGAATGCCATTTTGCGCGCAGGCTCTTTGTCGGCGCCACCCCCCGCTGAGCTGCGGGTGCATGTTTCGGCCAGATGCCAAGACGCTGAAATGGCACAAGTCATCGAGGATGAAATTTATGCACTCACGCTTTCGGGGCCTGCAGGCGGCTGCAGTGTGCGAAGTGAAAAACGAAATCGGATTGAAATCTTAGACGGCTTTATCGATCCAGCGCTTGTGAAAACCAATGTTCTTTGGAGCCAGTCATGAGAGTCGGTGACATAGCCGTTGGGCGCGCTGGCGACAAAGGGGACATGCTTGACCTGACCTTGGTGGCGGCAGACGATGCCGCTTATGCGTTGCTGAGCCAAGCTTTAAGTGCACCTGCCGTTCAAAACATGCTGAACAAAGTGGTGCCAGGCCCCGTGATTCGGTACGACGTGCCAGGCTTGCGGGCCTTAAAGTTTGTCATGCCAGAAGCGCTCAGCGGTGGTGTGTATGCCACCTTAAGACCGGGCCTGCACTGGCAAAAAGCGGCCATTTGGTTGCTGCTCGATTTGGACATTGATTCGAAAACCTTGGCTTTGCGTTTGGCGGATGGTTTGAATTCAGTGAAGAAGGAATTGCCATGAGCGATTGGAAAGATTTGTGGCCTGCAATGCGGCAAGAGGCGCACTACAAGGACCGCCTGGTGTCTTGCTTTGCAGAGCGACCCCATAGCCTGTATCAATTGTTGCAAGATGCTGTGGCGCGCAACGCATCGGGTGATGCCTTGGTCTGCGGTTCAGAGCGGCTAACGTATTTGCAACTGCAACAGCAGTCTTCTCGCTTGGCAGCAGGCTTTGTCAAACGTGGCGTCAAAGCCGGTGACCGTGTGGCCCTGTTATTGGGCAACCGCAACGAGTTTGTGGTGACACTGTTTGCATTGGCGCATTTGGGTGCCATCGCTGTCCCTATCAGCATCCGAGAACAAGCGCCTGGCTTGGCCTACATGTTGTCGCACTGCGCCGCGGTGATGGTGATTCATGAAGCTGACTTGCTTCACTTATTACCTTCTGCACAAGAGGCCCCTGCACTCCAGCATCGCGTTTCAATCACGGCATGTCAGGGGTCTGAATTATTTGAAGATTTGCTTTTAGATGTCAAAGCGCCGCCCATTGCGCCAATAGAACAAGAAGACACCGCGGTCATTCTCTACACTTCAGGAACCACAGGGCGTCCTAAAGGGGCTATGTTGACGCATTTCAGCATTGTGCATTCTTCCTTGCATTATCAATTCGGTATGAGTCTCACTCAGCACGACAGTTCCATTGCAGCGGTACCTCTCAGTCATGTCACTGGTTTGATTGCGATGGTCACAGCGCTGACCTTGGTCGCTGGCAAGTTGGTCATCATGCCAAGTTTCAAGGCTGCAGATTTTTTGAAATTGGCGGAGCAAGAGGCTATGACGCATACCGTCATGGTGCCGGCCATGTACAACCTGTGCCTGTTGCAAAGCGACTTTGACACCTACAACTTGTCGGGCTGGCGCATTGGTGCCTTTGGTGGTGCTCCCATGCCGGTGGCCACCATTGAGCGTTTGGCGCGCACGGTGCCCCAACTCATGCTCATGAACTGCTATGGCTCGACTGAAACCACATCACCCTCGACCTTGATGCCACCTGGCCAAACCACCGCGCACAACGATACGGTGGGAATGCCTTTGGCTTGCGTAGAAATACGCGTGATGGACGACAACGGTTGTGAAGTGCCGCATGATGTGTTGGGTGAAATTTGGATCAAGGGCCCCCAAGTTGTGCCTGGCTACTGGAACAATCCCGAGGCTACAAAAGATAATTTCACGGCTGGCTTTTGGCATTCAGGCGACATCGGTTCGATGGATGCACAAGGCTACGTCAAAGTGGTTGACCGCAAGAAAGACATGATCAATCGAGGCGGTTACAAGATCTACACCATTGAAGTGGAAAATATACTTTATGCGCACCCTGCGGTACAAGAGTGTGCGGTCTTGTCCAAGCCTTGCCCTGTTCTGGGCGAACGTGTGCATGCATTTGTCATGCTCAAAACACCTGGTGATTTTGAAACCGAACTGCGTGAGTTTTGCCGTCAGCAATTGTCTGATTACAAAGTGCCGGAGAGCTTCACATTTTTAATGACGCCGCTGCCACGCAATGCCAACGGCAAATTGGTGAAACGAGAAATGCGTGATCAGTTGTTGGCCTGAATGCATTTCTAGTAAAGAGGGCGGTCAAGTTTCAAGGCGGTTGATTCAATCTGGGTGCCTAAAAAATCAGGCCCTCAAGCAAGTCAACCGGATCACCAAAGCGGCTCGCCATGGCAACCACTTCAGGATCGCGCAGTGCGCACAAAAACCCTTGGTCAATCAGTGTGTTGTTGCCGGCTTTGACCGTAGCGTCCAGCGTGATCAAGTCCATGTGCACGGGGGGTTCTTCCCAGTCGGGCATGACGCGCCGAATGTAGTCGCTGGGTTTGCACAAGTCGATGCCAAAGTGCAGTGCCCCTGGCGAGTTTGAACCTGCAGGGTAAACAGTGTGTCTGGGTGATTTTGGATTGAAGCCGCAGCCCCCGCCTTCAATCATTCTTCCGCCCACCAACATGTCTCGCAAAATATGGGCCTCAGGCGATTCACCGGTGACATGACTGACATACTCTCCTTCGAAATGAACGCCAATGCGCTCTTCAAAAGGTTGAGGAAAGCCGACAGCCCATTGCGGATACAGGACACCCGACATTTGGGTTGGGATTGATAAATTATTTTTGACGGCGTTGTGGTCCCACAAATTAGGGCCGTGCGTAGGCAAGTAATGCACATACGAGCCGTCAGATTCGGCCGTCATCAGGCCGCGCCATCGATTGGTTGAGAGTTGATTGGCGCGCATCTCTGGCGTGAAATGGATTTGAAAATCACTGCCCCTGACATCCGAGAAATGCAAATCGAATTCCCCTTCTTTGGGATAGCGACCGGCCGTGGCTTGAATGATGGCGCCGATGACATCAATGGGAAACCTGGCTTCGGGCGTGTGCAATAAATCCAAGTTTCTGAAATACGTAATTTTGACCCAGCGTTGCCCCTTGCGGCGCATGGCAATGAAGAAGGGATCAATGATGGAGCAGAACCAGGTCGACACCACAAACTGCGAGGCCTCCACCAAAGCCTTGATGTGTTCTGGCATGGCGGTAACGCGTGAGTGAGGCTCTGTGTAAATGCGAACAGTGGCGCCCCTTGCTTTGGCAATGCCAATGACGGCATCGATCACGCGGGGGTCGAGCAGAGGGTCGGACAATATGAGAACTTGCTCGCCTGGACGTATTGCAAAGACGCGTTGGAAATTGTCCAAGGCTTGAAAAAAGTTTTTCGTTTCGGTGATGGCGGCAGCTGGTGCAATGGGCATACCACGGTAATTGCCAGGGTCTGAGGGACGCATGTGAAGGCCTTAATCGACGGTGGTGCCCGAGCGTTTGATGGCTTGACCCCATCGCTCGATTTCAATCTGAATAAAGGCTCGCAATGCAGCGGGGGTGGTTGGCGAAGATTCTGAACCTCGGCTGCTCAGTTGCTGCTTGAGCGAATCGTCGGCCAAAATCTTTTGCATGGCTTGCCCCACTTTTTCAAGCACAGCGGGCGGTGTGCCAGCAGGCGCAAACAAGGCGTCCCAAGCGCTGACGTCAAAGCCAGGAACACCCGACTCAGCGATGGTTGGGATGTCTGGAAAGCTGCTAACCCTTTGCAGGGTGCTGACGGCCAATCCCTTGAGGCGACCGCTGCGGACATGGGGCGCCGTGTTGGGCATGACGTCGATCATGAAGTCAATGCGGTCTGCAATCACATCGGTGATGGCGGCAGCGCCGCCTCGGTAAGGGATGTGCACCACGGCAAGACCGGCTTGTGCTTTAAGCGTTTCTCCAGCCAGATGCGATGTGGTGCCATTGCCTGCAGAGCCGAAGGAGTACTTGCCAGGATTTTTCTTGAGTTCACTCAATAGTTCTTGCATAGTCTTGACTTGCAGTCCGGGGCGAACCACTAGCAACGCAGCAATTCTTGAGAGCCGAGTGATGGGTTCAAAATCTTTGATGGGATCGAAGCCTGGATTTTTGTAAAGTGTTTGATTGATGGCATGCGTGCCATTGGTGCCATATACCAGTGTGTAGCCATCGGCAGGTGCACGACTGCCGT
>JBIKOZ010000109.1:0-5957 GCA_044357745.1 Limnohabitans sp.
TAACCATAAATGTGTTTTTCGGCATCAGCCGCTTTGATATTTCTGCCACCAGTTCCGATGGCCACCACCAACTCAATTTCGTGGTGAAAGTTTTGAGTCAAACTTGGATAGTGCATGTGACCGACTTCACCTTCATTCACCACCACCAAAGCGTCGGCGGGTTTCAAGAAAAAGAAAGGCGGTTCACGGCCTGTAAATCCCATCTCTTTGGCGTGCTCCTCGTAATTGCGGCCCACACAATAAATGCGGCGAACAGGAAAGCGCTCGGTCTGGCCCACGACAGAGACTGAGGGTGCGGGTGTCGGTTGAAAAACAAAGCTCATACGAACCTTTCTGTGAAAGAAAAATCAAACAATTCAAATTGGCGGTTTTCGTAAGTATACTTATTAACGAGAGACTCTCAACTTAGAAATTCAAAACATTCAAGAACGTGACATGAGCCAAAGTTTTGATTTTGCCCAAGCACCTGGCCATTTGGTCAGGCGTGCACAGCAAATTGCTGTGGGCTTGTTCATGGCAGAGCTCAGCGCTGAAGATGTGACGCCGGTGCAGTTCGCGATATTGAATGCTGTGATGGACACGCCTGGGATCGATCAGATCACCCTTGCGGGTCGGGTTGCTTTTGACGCGGCCACATCAGGTTCTGTGATTGGTCGCCTCGAAGCCAAAGCTTGGATTCGGCGCGAGGCCGCTACCGACGATCGTCGCCGTAAGTTGTTGTGGTTAACGCCCGCGGGCCAAGAAGCCACCATTCAAATGAAGAGTGCTGTGCAGCGTGTTCAAGAAAATTTGCTACAGCCTTTGTCGCCTGAAGAAGCCAAGCAGCTGATGAGCTTGTTGGCGAAGTTGATCGCGGGTCATGAAGCAACGCTCCCGCCGTCCTAAAGCCAGAGGTGCGTTTCATTTTCCGTGCCTCGTTCAGCTTTGTCCTTAACTTTTAAATGCCAATTCAAAGTGCTCAACAGCAGGCGGCGCTGCGAAGTGCGGGCCAACAATGGCTCGCCATTCAGTAAAGAGGGGCGACTCTCGAAATCCAACGGTATGGTCTTCTAGTGTGTCCCAGAATATTTGCAAGATATACCGGTCGGGGCTTTCGACGCCACGATTGACCTTTGCACCTTGAAAACCTTTGGCACGAGAGATAACGCTTTGAATGCCCAATTCAATGGCCTGTTCGAAGACTTTTTGTTGGCCAGGCTTAATGCGAATGTCAGCTAATTCGAGAATCATGGTGTTCCTAAAAATGAAAATTCAATCTATTGGTATTTTGAACGACACCTGATTGTGTCAAATTAAAGTCGGCGTTGCTTGGCCGACCATAAAGCAAGTGCCACAAATACCACGCTCACAATGCCCAATGCAAAACTACTGGTCGCCCAAAATGTGCTGACGGTTGGTTGCGCTGGCCATGTCCAGAGGCCGTGGTAAGCCCACCGGTAGGCGCCATACAAACCAACCCCCCACAGCATGATGCTGTAGACCAGCAAAGGGAGTAAGGTCATTCGGTAGCATCTCAAAATAAATGCACAAACCGCTTGCAGCGCATCCATCAGGTGATAAATGGCGACCCAACCCAAAACGCTGGAGGCGGCAATGACGACGGCGGCATCGTTGGAAAAAGCGGGCGCCAATTCTTCTTTAAATAATGCCAATGCACCACTGATGAGCAGGGACAGTATCAAGGCAAGTTTTAAACCTGTGTGAACTGATTTTTCTGCACGATCTGCATCATTGGCCCCAATCCAGAAGCCGACGCGAGCACTGGTTGCGATGCCCAATGCCAGAGGCACCATGTACATCACGGTTGCAATGCTGGATGCAATTTGGTGACTGGCGGCTGCCACCACACCTTGCCTGGAAATAAACAAAGCCATCATGGTGAAGGCCGTCACCTCGACCATCAAAGACAAAGCGGAAGGAACACCCAGTCGCAAGAATTCCTTGAGTGTTGGCCAGTGCGCAGGCTCCATGGGTTGCCAAATCTGATAAGGCTTGTAGATTGGGTGATGCCTTAAATAATAAATGCTCATGCCCATCAGCCAGAAATTAACGATCAAAGTGGCCCAAGCGCAACCTGCGAGTCCTTGCGCTTCTAGGCCCCAGCCACCAAAGGTGAACCAAATTGACATGGGAATTTTGATGACCAGTGCCACGACTTGAAGTGCTGTGACTCGAAAGGGTCTCCCTAGGCTTTGATTCAAGGTTGCAAACATTCTAAAGAGCAGAGAAGGGCCGACAGCTAACGCTAAAACACGAAGATAGTTTCGAACATTTTCTTGAAGCGCTTCAGGCACACCGGTGTAGTTCAACCAGGGATCAGGAAAAAGCAAGGCCAGAGTGCCAATGAGGCTCACACTGAGACAAAGGTACAAAGCTTGACGAACCGACTTTCCAACTTGGACGCTCGCACCGGCCCCCCTGAGCGCTGACCACACAGGCAAAAGTGCCTGCATCAAGCCATTCAAGGCGACATAGACGCTGATGTAGATGGAAGAGCCGACTGACAATGCGGCTAGCGCTGATGCGTCGTATCTGCCCGCAATCAGGGTATCGGCAATGCCAAACGCCATCACCGCTAACTGTCCGACCAAGACAGTCCCAGCATGGCGAAGGATCGTGCGCGCTTCAAACATTGAACAATTGAATGAGAAAGACTAAAGCAGTCAGGAGAGTGGTTTTCTTCTGAACAAAACGATGTCCTCGTTTTTGTCCGAGGGTCGCCTGACAGTGGCGTGTTGCACCCAAGCTGTCAAATCAATCTGAGTGGCCTGCGTGCCGAGAGATTGTGTGTCAACAATGAGCCACGGGCACACCAGCGTTGCACCTGGGCCGATTGAAGCAGAATTCTGAAGGGGGACCAGTTTGAGTTGACCATGAAACTCAAATGCCGCCCCTTGTGCTTTCGTGAGGCCACGGTAATGGACGCATGTCGATGTACCCATCATGCCGATAACTCTTTCGACAAGAGGCGCATAGCTTCTTCCAAAGTCAAGCAAGGGCAGCCACAGCGTCATGATCAATAACCAGCACAAAGTAGCACCGCCAGCGGGCATGGCCATGCTCTTCCAAAGCACGGGCAGATGCCGGCCTGAACGCCATCTGACCAAGTTGACCCATGCCAGAGTGGCCACCAGGGCAATCAGCATGGCGCTCAGAGAAAAATGAGGCTCAAAACCGGGCGCAATTCTGGCAACGTTGAGAGCGGGTTTAGCTGGAAATCCGGTCTGCAAAGAGAGCCAAACCACCCAAATTATCAATGCGCCGGCGCTGAAAAACAGCAAGGTGAACCAATCAATCAAGGCGCTCACGCTGCGCTTCAGCGTGGGTAAAGCAAAAGCCGCCAAGGTTGCCAATGCGGGCAAGGCCAACAACAAAGAGCGATCCCCTGATTCAGACAAACAAGTTGTGAAAATGACAACGGTGACGAACCACAAGGGCAAGAACAAGTGGGGATTGGCCGCTGCATTTTTTAACTGATAGCGCCATCGCCACAAGGTCCAAATGGCCAATGGCCATGCTGGCCATAAAAACCACAAAAACAATCGCGTCATGGACTTAACTTCCGTGAATTGTGGATAGTCAAGTCGCCAGCGCCAGAGGTCAAGCGCAGAAACAACCGCAGCACTCGCCAAGCAAATCAGTAGTACCCACGCCACATCGACACGTCTCACTCTCTGAGCTGAGGGCTTTTGTGAATCTAGGGACATGAGCAATGCACCGCCGACCCCCAATGTCAATGCCAATGCAGGTGCTGCAGAGAGTGCAAGACCCAAAATACCCATGGCAGCGCTGATCAATGCGAGCAAACGTTTGCGCGCTAAGTTTGCCAGTGCAAAAAACAGCAGGGTGCTGAAAGTCAACTGGGCCAAGGCCGGTGTTGCTTCATGCGAAAGTCGGGCTAAACCCAATGTTGCCAACAAAGCAAGCAAGCCGCCGTCAGCCACTGCACGAGCGTAGTCGGCGGGTTGGGCTTCACCGCCAAATGCAAACGCAACGGGTTGCGCTGCAGGCGTTCGCGCCAGTGCATAGACGCCATACCAAGTCGCCAACAAGGTGAGGGCCAAAAGTCCAGCGAAAGGAATGTGGACTGCGGTATCAAGCGCTAGGCCTTTGGGTGCAAGTTGAATGGCCCATGCGCCCAACCAATAAGGCAGCAGTGCTGCATTGGGGTCGGCTTGGCCCAGAAGAGTGGGCTTGAACCATGAAATTGTTTCAGGTCCAAATGCCTGCGCCAAGTGCAACATAAAGCCAAAGGCTTCCATGTCATGTGATTTCCAGGGTGTGCGACCTATAAATCCAGGCAAGATATAAGCCAAACACAACCCCAAGAGCACCCAGCGCGGCAAGCGCCGAACAGCGCTTTGAGCCACGATGGCAGGGTTAGATATTGAATCGTTTACGGAAGTTGTCACAAATCAGAAGATAGCAGAGTCGGGGGCGAAAAAACCATGAAACCAAGGCAAAAAACAAGGGCAGGCCGGTTGCCCGGGCTGCCCTGTGTTGGCCACAAAGTGACGAAATCTGAAGTTACTTGGTGACGGGTGTTTTGCCGAAACGGTTGCGGAACTTCTCAACACGACCACCCATGTTGTCCACAGATTTTTGGGTTCCTGTGTAAAAGGGGTGTGATTCGCTGGAGGTGTCCAGCTTGAACAAAGGCAACTCGCGGCCGTCGTCCATTTTCACCATCTCTTTGGCATTGACGCAAGAACGTGTGACGAACTTGAAGCCGTTAGACAAGTCCAAGAAGCAAACTTCTCGGTAGTTGGGGTGAATGCCTTCTTTCATGATCTATTCCTTGAGTTCAGATGCGACAGCCGCCTCGGACCATCCGGGGTACTTTTCGCGAAACACGAGATTATGGCATGAAATCAATGACTTGCATGCCAAAACTGGGCTATGGAAGCGACTTTTTAACCGCCGCGACGCATCATGTCGAAGAACTCGACGTTGCTCTTGGTGGCTTTCATGCTCTTCAAAACCATTTCCATGGCCTCAATTTCGTCCATGTTGTACATGAACTGGCGCAAGATGCGAGTTTTTTGCAGCACTTCTGGCTGGAGCAACAACTCTTCGCGGCGCGTACCACTGCGGTTCAAGTTGATGGCCGGGAAGACGCGCTTTTCATACAAGCGTCGTTCCAAATGAATTTCGCAATTGCCCGTGCCTTTGAATTCCTCAAAGATCACCTCGTCCATGCGGCTACCGGTATCGACCAAAGCCGTGGCGATGATGGTCAGGCTGCCGCCTTCCTCCACGTTGCGAGCAGCACCGAAGAAACGCTTAGGGCGTTGTAAGGCATTGGCATCGACACCACCGGTCAAGACCTTGCCAGAACTGGGAACGACGTTGTTGTAAGCGCGAGCCAAGCGGGTAATGGAGTCGAGCAAGATGACCACATCTTTTTTCAATTCAACCAAACGCTTGGCGCGTTCAATGACCATCTCGGCCACGTGCACGTGACGCGCTGCAGGCTCGTCAAAGGTGGATGCAATCACTTCACCGCGCACAGTGCGCTGCATTTCAGTGACCTCTTCAGGGCGCTCGTCGACCAGCAAAACCATGAGGTGAACATCGGGGTTGTTGGCGGTGATGGCGTGCGCAATGTGCTGCATCATGACGGTTTTGCCAGACTTGGGCTGCGCCACAATGAGGGCGCGCTGACCTTTACCGATAGGGGCAATGATGTCGATCACGCGGCTGGTGATGTTCTCGTCGGCCTTGATGTCGCGCTCTAAATGCATCTGAATGTTGGGGAACAAAGGCGTCAAGTTCTCGAACATGACCTTGTGCTTGTTGTTCTCTGGCAAATCGCCATTGACCTTGTCAAGCTTGGTGAGCGCAAAGTAACGTTCACCGTCTTTGGGAATTCGAACTTCGCCTTCAATCATGTCCCCAGTGTGCAAATTGAATCTGCGCACTTGGCTGGGGCTGATGTAAATGTCGTCGGTGCTGGC
>JBIKOZ010000110.1:0-5952 GCA_044357745.1 Limnohabitans sp.
AGCCATGCTGCGAAGTTGCTCGATGATTTCTTCGAGCGCGGGCAAGATCACTTGATGGCGTGCACCTTTTAACTGCAGCGCATGGCTGGTGTTGTTAATGTCTTCACTGGTGCAAGCAAAGTGAACAAACTCTGAGGCCGCTTCCAGCTCGGGTCGATCTTTGAATTTGGATTTGATCCAGTACTCCACGGCCTTGACGTCGTGGTTGGTGGTCTTTTCGATGTCTTTGATGGCCAATGCATCTTGTTCTGAAAACTGGCTCACCAAACCCGCGAGATAACGCCGAGCGCCCAAAGACAAGGGCTTGAACTCTTCAAATCCAGCGTCCGACAAAGCGATGAACCAAGCCAACTCCACTTGGACTCGGCGGTGCATATAGCCCTTCTCACTCATGAGCGGGCGCAAGGCATGGAGTTTGTTGGCGTAACGGCCGTCAAGAGGGGAAAGGGCGGAAATGGGAGAGGTGGTCATGCCCCCATTGTAAGTTCTGCGCCGGACATGCGACAGCCCCTTGTCTTCCTCTAGAATGCACCCTTGATAGTCTCCCTATTTGACTCATTTTTGACAAGACACACCCATGAAATTGATCGGCTCCCCAACCAGCCCCTATGTTCGTAAAGTTTGCATCGTGATGGCAGAAAAGAAGCTGGATTACGTCATGGTGACTGAAGACGTCTGGTCTGCCACGACCACCATTCATGCCTCTAACCCCTTGGGGAAAGTGCCCTGCTTGGTTTTGGAGGGCGGTGAAGCGGTCTTTGATTCCCGTGTCATTGTTGAATATTTGGACACCCTTTCCCCAGTCGGCAAGCTCATTCCTGCCAACGGCAGAGCGCGAGCGGAAGTCAAAACTTGGGAGGCCTTGGCCGATGGTCTTCTAGACGCGGCCTTGTTGGCGCGCATGGAAAATGTGTGGCCACATCGCACCGCAGAACAAAAAAGCCAAGCCTGGATCGAGCGACAACTTGCTAAGATTTCTGAAGCACTGCGCGCGATGTCACAGGGCCTGGCCGACAAGCCCTTTTGCTCAGGCGCGCATTTAAGCCTGTCAGACATCGCTGTTGGTTGTGCCGTGGGTTATTTGGACTTCCGTTTTTCTGACATTGATTGGCGCGGCGCCTACCCTAACTTAGACAAGCACTACGCCAAGTTGATGCAGCGCCCAAGCTTCGCTGACAGCCTTCCCAAATAACAGCCTCTTCGCGATTGACGCTTGGGTTTAGCTGTTGGCCCTTTTCTTAAGCCAACGCATGAGGCCGCCCACCCAAGGCAGTTTTTCATAAAGCTCCTCAGCCGCATCCCAATAATCGCGGTGCAGACAGATCAGTCCTTGCGCGTCCAAAACCAGGTGGGTTGTGCCCAAGATCACTTGTTCGGTTTGGGTGTCGAAACGCTTGAACTTGAATCGAAACTCCCAGGTTAAAAAAGCCTGGGCGCCCTCCACAATTTGTTCAATGATTACAAATCGAGGATGGTCCAATGCCACATACATGTGCTGAAAAATTCGTTCAATTTCTGCCCTGCCCTTGACATCGTTAAATGGATCTTTGAATCTCGCGTTCGGAGAATAAAGATTTTTAAGCGCGCCAACGGTTGCAGGCGTTAGCGTTTCAAAGGACGTTGCAATCTGCTCAAATTGATGGCGATGTGTCATTTCAAAGACCTGTAAAACGGCGCACCAGTGCAAAGTACAAGCGATAGGGTAGGAGCCTTAACATTTTGAGCCACAAAGTAAAGCGTTTGGGGAAATGAATGTCAAACGCGCCTTGGGCCCAGCCTTTCAAAATGGCCTGTGCCGCTTGTTCAGGTGTTAACAAAGCAGGCATCTGAAAATTGTTTTGTGCCGTTAGCGGTGTTGCCACAAACCCGGGGCTAATCAAACTCACGCCAATGCCCCTGTCTTGCAAGTCCATGTACAAAGTTTCTGCCAAGTTAGTCATGGCCGCCTTGGTCGGGCCATATGCCAAGCCATTGGGCAAGCCTCTCCAGCCAGCCACGCTGCTGACCAAGCTGATGTGGCCAAACCCTTGCTGCAACAGAATCGGAAGCGACGCCCCTAAAACCCGCAAGAGGCCGTTGTAGTTGACTTCTTGATGGCGCAACATGTCGGACAAATCAAACTCCGTGGCGCGCTGCGCTTTGTAGTGTCCCGCGCAATACAAAAGCAGGTCAATTGCACCCCCTTCGGCAACTTGCCTTGTCACATATTTGACCTGCAAACCATCGGTCACATCCAGCGGGAAAAGCTCAAGTCTGCGTCCCTCTGATTCACTTTTTCGGGCCCATTCTGACAGGGGCCCTAACTCGCGGGCAGAAATCACAACTTGGGCGCCCGCTGTTTGGAGCGCTTGGGCACATGCCAAACCAATACCACTGGACGCACCCACCAACCAGACCCGCTTACCATGCCAATCTTGAAGGGGTCGATTGAAAGCTTGTCCCCAGCGACGCTGAACTTTGATCACCTCTTGAGGGCCTACATCCACAGAATTTCTTGGGGCCAGTTTGGCCGCATAGGTGGCGGGGCCGGTCATGATGTCGCCTTCATTTGCAAGGGTGTACGACGCTTGAATGACAAAGTCACTTCACCCAAGCGAATGCCAAATTTGCTCATGACGGCTTTGTTGATCATGACGGTGTCGTCCATCAAGAACATCCAGTCATCAAATTCAACATTCCAAACCTTGCCGTCGACTGGGAGTGCCAAGGTGTACTGCCATCTGAAAGCATTGCCCCTTGTTTCGCCATAGGCGAGGCCCACCACATCATCTGCACGGCCTTCATATCGGCCATTGGGCAGCGCTTTTAATCGCCAAATCCGGCGTTGACGCGTTCCATCTGAATAGAGAAACGCCTCATCCAGAACGCCTTCATCGCCTTGCCATTGACAGTCCATTTGAACCTTGAATCGCTTCACAACGGCACCACTTCGATCGGTGAAGATACCCCAGGCTTCCACCTCGCCGTTGAAATAGGTGCGCAAATCAAGTTCTGGTTTTTGTTGGCTGTAGTCAGACACCTGCGGCCCCGCACAGCCCGCCAAACCCATTGCAGCGCCACCGATTGCGCTGGTTTTTATCAACCAAGGTGCGCTCAAACCCTGCGCCATTTTTTGGAGAGACTGTCGACGGTTCATGAATGACTCCGAGAAGAAGTAGGGGAAAGGGGTTGAGTGCTTTGCGCATCACTGCGTTCAAAAGAACGCATCTTCAAAAGCAAGAGAAGTGCTGCCATCAATTTCAAAGCACATGGGAAAAGGCCATAAGCGGCCGTCAATGCCTGCAAACCTTGGGTGTCTTGTGTGCCCGGCGAATAACCCCACCATGACAACAGTGGCAAGCTCAATCCGGCAGCCAATGCCAAATTAAATTTGCTTGCCAAATTCCACCAGCCCAAATAGACGCCTTCTGCGCGCCCACGTTGGCCGTAGCGGTCAATCAGACCATTGAGCATCGCTCCCGGGACGACCAAGTCGGCGCCCAAAGCAGAACCAGAGGCCACACAAATGGCGAAGTAAGCCCATTCGTCACCCGCGCCGAGTTGACTCACGCCCATGAAACTTACGACGGCCAGAAACATGCCCGCAAGCCATGTGCGAGGCAGGTCAAAACGCCGAATGGCCATCAGCCAAAGGGGCAGTGACAGCGCGCCTGATAAAAAGTAAGCGCCTAGAAATAAAGGGACATGGGCAGCACTCGCGCGTATTTGATCTTCAACAAAAAACAAAACCAAACTGGCAGGCACAGCGCTGGCAATGCCATTCACAACAAAAATCAACAACAGGCTTGAAAATTGTTTTTGCTGAAAGGGCTCGAACAAGCCTAGCGCTTGATGATGGGGCGGGCTTTCAACAGGGTGTGCAACTTGCGTTGGGCCCGTCTGATCTTTCCAAGCAAGTCGCCAGCTGACCAGCCCTAATAAAAGTAATAGCGCTAAAAGCAAGGCATTGAGCGTCCAACCCAACCACAGTGGCAACATGGCCGCCAACACCACGCCCCAAAGTCCCAAGCCCTCGCGCCAGGCCAAGACTCTACTTTGAAGCGCCGCCGTTCCACCCAAGCGCGCGACCCATGCTTGATGAACGATGCTGAGAACGCTGAAACACAAATGGCATACCGTGACACACACCGCGACCCAAATAGCAAACGAGGCGGCGTCGCTTAGCGCAGGCGGATTGAACAAGGCCGCAAAGGACAAGGACAAAAGCGCAGAGAAAATACCTGCTGCGATGAGTACCGCTTGCGCTGACTTTGCATATAACCAGTCACTGAAGCGGCCTAAAAATGGATCGGTGAATGCGTCCACCAAGCGACTGCCCAGCAACACCATCCCTAACAAGGTTAAGGGCACCGCATACTGAGTAGCATACAAGTGCGGCACATTGACATACATCGGCAACGCGACAAATGCCAACGGCATCGCAAGCCATCCATAAGCTGCGCATTGAAAGTGTGATATCGGCAAACGGTTCATGGTGTGCCCATCCACCCCCGCCTGATGGCGGGAACTGAGGTGGCCTCATGCAACCAGATGCCGAAAAAAAGTTTTGCAAATTGGGGGTCTGAAATCACACCCAAAGGCTTTTGATTGATCCAAAATTCTGCGCCTTCGTTCGGCTTATAAACGCCCAACAGCTTGTCGCCGTTGCCCACACTTGGGAAAGTATCTGACATGGCCTTGAACCAGGCCTTCTGTTGTTCGGGGCTGATTTGGCCGATGCGCTTCATTTCATCGATCGAGCTCTTTGCAATGTCTTTGCCCTCCACTTTGCGCAAGTAGGTTATTTCAAGCCCAAAGCTCTGAGACGTAAATTGCGGAACTGAAAAAGCCGCCTTCGTCCATAGACGCGCATCGTAAATATCAAAGCCCCATATTTTCAAGCGCTGTGGCTCGGAAGGTCGAAAGCCAGGCAAGATAAGCTCGCTGGCATTTCCGACCATGCAGGCCGTCGACAAAAGGCCGGCCGAGATGGCAAGGCGCCAAGTCTTGGTCGGCTGATGGGGTGCAAGCGCAGTCATTGACTTTGAAGTTTCTTGGTTCTGGTTAGCCACGCTTTTGAAGCGTGAACTGAATCACATCCGTATTGGCCTCGTCAAAAGCGGCCTCGCAATACGCCAAATAGAACTCCCACAGGCGCATGAATTTTGCATCAAAACCTAATTTCAGAACTTGTGCTTCTTGCGCCATGAAGTCATGTCGCCAACGCCTTAAGGTTTCGGCATAGTCCGGGCCAAACTTCAGTTCATCAATGACCTCAAGGCCCGCCATTCGCGCTTGACGCCTGAACTCTTTGGGACAGGGCAAGCAGCCACCAGGAAAAATGTATTGCTGAATGAAGTCCGTTGATTTGACATACCTGTCAAATAAACCATCCTCAATGACAATGCTTTGAATGCACGCTTTGCCGCCTGGCTTGAGCAACTTGCTGATGGTTTGAAAATAAGTTGGCCAATAAGACTGCCCCACCGCTTCGATCATTTCAATCGAGCAAATGGCATCGTAAGGGCCGTCCTGGATGTCTCTGTAATCTTGCAGGCGCAAGTCGGCTTGCGCTGATTTGCCATGCCATTTCATGCGGGCATTGGCAAAGGCCAGCTGCTCGGTGGACAAGGTAACGCCCGTGACTTTTGCGCCAAAGTCCACAGTGGCCATTTCGGCCAAAGCGCCCCAGCCACATCCGATTTCTAAAACACGGCTGCCCAGCTCCACATCCGTCATGTGCAGGGCACGTCTGACTTTGGCTCTTTGTGCGGCGCTCATTTCCTGATCAAAGTCGCCTTCAAACAAAGCCGACGAGTAATTCATGGTGCCGTCAAGCCAAAGCTCATAAAAGGCGTTGCCTAAGTCGTAGTGCGCATGAATATTTTTTCGACTGTTCGTTTTATTGTTCCGATTGAGCAAGTGACGAATTCGGTACGCCATGCGCCCCCACCACGAGCCATAAATAAGGTC
>JBIKOZ010000111.1:0-5945 GCA_044357745.1 Limnohabitans sp.
GCGCGCTGCGCGTTCAAACTTTGCAACAACACAGCCATGTCGCCCGCATATTGTGCAAACTGATAACCCATCGGGTCTTGCAGCCAATCGCTTTTGCCACGCCCCACCACATCGGGGCAAATGACCCTGACAGATGGCAGATTGGCGGCCTTGGCGGAGGCGATCAGGGCCTGGGCGAGCAAGTCAAAGTCGCGTCCCTGTCGCGTTAAGCCATGCACGCACAGCACCACATGCGTCGCGTTCGGTTCGCCCCATGACCAGTAGGCCATGCGGTGAATGCCCTTCGGGTCAGGGCAAGTCACAAAATCAATGATGGGTTCGAACATAGGGGACTCAATTCTAAATTTAGAGCATGGGCGGCAGGCCCAGGTGGCATTGACGCGCCATAATTCACTTTTACACATCGTAATTCATTCGGAGAACCACCATGCTGAAAGGCAAAACTGCACTCGTTACCGGCTCAACCAGCGGCATTGGTTTAGGCATTGCCAAAGCCTTGGCCAAGCAAGGCGCCAACATTGTTTTAAACGGCTTTGGTGACCATGCCGGACCTGAAGCCCAAGTGGCAGCCTTGGGCGCCAAAGTGGCCTATCACGGCGCCGACATGAGCAAGCCCACCGAAATTGAAGCCATGGTCAAATTTGCCCAAGAGAAATTTGGCAGTGTTGATATTTTGGTCAACAACGCTGGCATTCAGCACGTGGCCCGCGTTGAGAATTTCCCAGTTGAGCGTTGGGATGCCATCATTGCCATCAATTTGTCCAGCGCTTTTCATGCATCACGGGCTGTGCTGCCCGCCATGCAAAAGGCCAACTGGGGCCGCATCATCAACATCGCATCGGTTCACGGCCTGGTGGGCTCGGCAGAAAAGTCGGCCTATGTGGCCGCCAAGCACGGCATTGTGGGCTTGACCAAAGTCACCGCATTAGAGAACGCCCAGTCGGGCGTAACCTGCAACGCCATTTGCCCTGGCTGGGTGCTCACACCTTTGGTTCAAAAACAAGTGGATGCCAAGGCGGAAGCTTTGGGCCTCACCAACCAAGCGGCCACTGAATTGTTGTTGGGCGAGAAAGAGCCTTCTCTGCAATTCACCACACCCGAAGAGTTGGGTGAGTTGGCAGTGTTTTTCTGCTCAGCCGCTGGCAACAACATTCGCGGCGTGGCCTGGAACATGGACGGCGGCTGGGCCGCTCAATAAAAAAGCCACTAGGTCATCAGGTGGCCATTGCATCAAGTTCAGGGCTTGTGAATCAACACCACAGCCCTGGCTTCCATGCTGAGGCCCTCACCCACGGGGCCCATTTTTTCAGCCGTTTTGGCTTTCACATTCACAAATGATTCTGGCACGCCCAAAGCTTTGGCAATGGAAGACCGAATGTCAGATCGATGGGGCGCCAACTTTGGCGCTTGCGCAATGATGGTGCAATCGACGTTGCCCAAATGCCATCCCAAATGCTTCACCGTTTCGTAGGCCTTCTTCAAGAGTACTGCTGAATTAGCGCCTTTGTATTTGTCATCGGTATCGGGAAAGTGATGCCCAATGTCGCCCAAGCCCGCAGCGCCCAACAGCGCATCGGTGATGGCGTGCATCAACACATCGGCATCGGAATGACCCAGCAGTCCTTTGTCATGTGGAATTTGCACACCGCCCAACATCAACGGACGCCCCTCTACCAAGGCATGTGTGTCCCAACCTTCACCGACTCGAATGTTCATTTTCTGCTCCTGAGCAAATCTTCTGCCAATGCAAAATCTGGCGGATAAGTCACTTTGAAATTGTGCGGGCTACCGACCACCAACTTGGGCGCAAAGCCAGCCATTTCCATGGCACTGGCCTCGTCTGTGATGCCTTCAAAATGGTCAGCGGCTTTGGCATTCAAAGCCGCATGCAATGGACCCGCCCGGAACATTTGCGGCGTTTGTGCCAACCATTTGTCTTGGCGCGGCAAAGTTTGGCTCACGCGGCCGTTGACCGAAGCCTTCAAAGTATCGGGCAATGGCAAGGCCAGCAAGCCCCCCACTTCGTCGTCCAAGCACGCATCAATTAAACGGTTAATTTCTAGTTCGGTAATGAGGCAACGCGCTGCGTCGTGTACCAAGATCCAATCTGTTGCCTGCACACCTGCCGAGTTTTTAGCACCCTCTGCCAACAACTCGGTGATGCCATTGAACACCGACTCAGCGCGCGTGGCACCACCACATTGAATGCGCTGTACTTTTGGATCAGGCCACACATGCGAATCGGTGGGCGATACCACCACCACAATTTTTTCAAGCCTGCTGACAGATTGCAAAGCTGCCAAGGTGTGCATGACCATGCTTTGGCCGGCTATCAGCTCGTACTGTTTAGGCATGACCGTGCCTGCGCGCGAACCCGAGCCCGCGCAAGGCACCAGCGCAAAACACCGCGCTAAAGGCGCTGTATTTTGGAGGTCGTGCAGGCTGACGGATTCAGAGGGGTCAAACAGGTCAGTAGGGTTCACAGTGAATTGCTTAGGGGTACCAATACGCCAACTATACTATTGGAGTTCATGCAATTACCCGCGCTTAGCTTAGGAAAACGCTTCACCCTGCCCCGTCCCATGGGATCGGCAGACGCTGTGCTATTGGCCCAATTGGCCGAACGAGAAAAATCTCAGGGGCGCCTGACGGCTGTGGTCACCTCTGACGCCGCCGACACCCAGCGCCTCATGGACGAGGTGGCTTTCTTTGCACCCGGCTTGCGCTGCGCCATTTTTCCCGACTGGGAAACCCTGCCCTACGACACCTTTTCGCCCCACCAAGACCTGATCAGCGAACGCCTGGCCACCCTGTGGCGCATTAGCCAACGTGACAAAGCCGAAGGCGCAGACTTGGTTTTCATACCGGCCACCACCGCTTTGTACCGTTTGGCCCCGCCCTCATTTTTGGCAGGCTATACGTTTCAATTCAAGAGCAAACAAAAACTGGACGAAGCCAAACTCAAAGCCCAACTGACTTTGGCCGGCTACAGCCATGTCAGCCAAGTGGTGAGCCCGGGCGAATATGCGGTGCGCGGCGGCCTGATTGATCTCTTTCCCATGGGCTCGCAAGTACCCTTTCGCGTTGATTTGTTTGACAACGAAATTGACTCCATTCGCACCTTCGACCCCGACACGCAGCGCAGCTTGTACCCCGTGCCCGAAGTGCGTTTGTTGCCGGGCCGCGAATTTCCGATGGACGACGCAGCACGTGCCAAGTTTCGCAGTCGGTGGCGTGAATTGCTTGAAGGCGACCCCACCAAAAGCCGCATTTACAAAGACATTGGCAATGGCGTGGCCACGGCAGGCATTGAGTATTATTTACCGCTGTTCTTTGAAGAAACTGCCACGGTGTTTGACTACTTGGGCGCGGGCGGCGACACGCCAGCCACCTTGGTCTTGCATGGTGATTTAGAACCTGCGTTTCAACGCTTTTGGCAAGACACCAAGGAACGCTATCGCTTGGTGCAAGGCGACCCTGAGCGCCCCGCATTGCCACCCGAAGCTTTGTTTTTGTCGGCTGAACAGTTTTATACGGGCACCAACCAGCATGCGCAATTGGCTTTGCGCCCAAGTGCCAAAGATTCCGAGGGCGAAACCCAAGACAGCAACGCCCACAACACTTTGGCGCAACCCTTGCCTGACCTCACCGTGGTGCGCGGCGCGGAAGAGCCTTTGGCCAAGCTGCAAGCGCACATTCGTGGCACCCCAAATCGCGTCTTAATTCTTGCCGAGAGCGCTGGCCGTCGCGAAAGCTTGCTCGACTTCTTGCGCGCCAGTGGTGTCAACCCGCCGGCATTTGATGATCTGAAAGAATTTCAAGCCAGCGATGAAAAAATAGGCATTGTCACTGCCGCGCTCAATGCGGGCTTCCATTGGTTTGAAGCGGGCATTGATTTGGTCACAGAGACCGAATTGTTTGCAGCCGGCCCCACCACGCGGCGCCGCAAAAAACAAGAGCAGGTAAGCGATGTTGAAGCGCTCATCAAAGATTTGTCTGAGCTCAATGTGGGCGACCCCGTGGTGCACAACGCGCACGGCATTGGCCGCTACCGTGGTTTGGTGAACATGGATTTGGGTGAGAAAAATTCAGACGGCACGCCTGCCCTGCAAGAGTTTTTGCATTTGGAATATGCCGACAAAGCCACGTTGTATGTGCCTGTGAGTCAGTTGCAACTCATTGGCCGCTACACCGGCGTGAGTGCCGATGAAGCGCCCCTCCACCGGCTGGGCAGTGGCCAGTGGGAAAAAGCCAAGCGCAAAGCAGCCGAGCAAGTGCGTGATTCAGCGGCAGAGTTGTTGAACATTTACGCCAGACGCGCAGCGCGCGAAGGCCATGCCTTCAGGTACAGCCCGCAAGACTACGAGGTGTTTGCCAACGACTTTGGCTTTGACGAAACAGCCGATCAAAACGCGGCCATTCATGCCGTCATTCAAGACATGATCAGCCCCCGCCCGATGGACCGCTTGGTGTGTGGCGATGTGGGCTTTGGTAAAACCGAAGTGGCCTTGCGTGCTGCATTTGTAGCGGTGACAGGTGGCAAGCAAGTAGCTATCTTGGCACCTACCACGCTGCTTGCTGAGCAACACTTTCAAACCTTGAAAGACCGGTTTTCCAAGTGGCCCGTGAAGGTGGCTGAAGTATCGCGTTTTCGTTCTACCAAAGAAGTGAATGAAGCCCTCAAAGGTTTGGCCGATGGCACTGTGGACATCGTGGTGGGAACCCACAAGCTCTTGAGTGAGTCCACCAAGTTTAAAAATCTGGGCTTGTTGGTCATTGACGAAGAACACCGCTTTGGTGTGCGCCACAAAGAAGCCATGAAAGCCATGCGCGCTGAAGTCGATGTCCTCACGCTCACGGCCACGCCTATTCCGCGCACCTTGGGCATGGCGTTAGAAGGCATTCGGGATTTGAGCGTGATTGCCACGGCTCCCCAGCGCCGCTTGGCCATTAAAACTTTTGTGCGCAACGAAGGCGTGGGCGTCATTCGCGAAGCGATTCTGCGCGAACTCAAACGCGGTGGGCAGGTTTACTTTTTGCACAATGAAGTCGACACCATTGAGAACCGCCGACAAAAGCTGGAAGAAATATTGCCAGAAGCACGCATAGCGGTAGCGCACGGTCAAATGCCCGAGCGTGATTTGGAAAAAGTGATGCGCGATTTTGTGGCGCAGCGCTACAACATTTTGCTGTGCTCCACCATCATTGAAACGGGCATTGATGTGCCCACGGCCAACACCATCGTGATTTCGCGTGCCGATAAGTTTGGCTTGGCACAGCTGCACCAATTGCGTGGTCGCGTGGGCCGAAGCCATCACCAAGCCTATGCCTATTTGATGGTGCCCGAAATTGACGCCCTCACCAAACATGCTGCGCAGCGCTTGGACGCCATTCAACAAATGGAAGAATTGGGCAGCGGCTTTTATTTGGCCATGCACGATTTGGAAATTCGCGGTGCGGGTGAAGTGCTCGGTGAAAACCAAAGCGGCAACATGCTGGAAATTGGCTTCCAGCTTTACAACGAAATGTTGAACGAAGCGGTGCGGTGTTTGAAATTAGGCAAAGAGCCCGATTTGCTCAGCCCCCTGTCAGCCGCCACCGACATCAACCTGCACGCCCCCGCCCTGCTGCCCAACGACTACTGCGGCGATGTGCATTTGCGTTTGTCGTTCTACAAGAAATTGGCCACTGCCAAAACTTCCGATCAGATTGACGGCTTGCTAGAAGAAATTGTGGACCGCTTTGGCAAATTGCCACCGCAGGCGCAAACCCTGATGGATGTGCATCGCTTAAGGGTGCTGAGCTTGCCTTATGGGGTGGTGAAAGTAGATGCCGCGCCAGGCGTGATTCAAATCAGCTTCAAACCCAACCCACCCATTGAGCCCATGCGCATCATTGAGCTGATTCAAAAGAACAAGCACATTCAATTGGCTGGCAACGACAAA
>JBIKOZ010000112.1:0-5863 GCA_044357745.1 Limnohabitans sp.
GACTTGGCTTGAGCGCCACGGGCATTTTGAGTTTGTTCCAACCCGCAATGCTACTGGGTGAGACGTCATAGCGATTCGCCAAAGTTAACAAGGTGTCGCCTTTTTGAACCTTGACCATGATTCTGCGCAACACAATTTCTGGTGCAAATGAAATTTGCGCATTGTCTGCAAGATGCTCTGTGACGTCCGTGTCTAGAGCGCCTTGTCTGGCGACCAACAGCGTAGAACCTTGCCTCACCTGCATGCCGCTTGGAATGGTGTTGACGCTTTTCAGTTCCGACTCAGTCATTTTGAGCATCTTGCTGACCTCCGAAACCTTCATGGTTTTGGGGACGGTCCAGGCCGTCCAACTGGCCAGGGGTTTGTTGCTGTGTTCATCAAGCCTGCTGATAAATCGCTCAGCGTTGTCCCAAGGCAGTAATATTTCTGGCGTACCTGCCGCCAAAATGACGGGGCGGCTCATTGAAGGATTGAGCGCTTTGAAGTCTTCTAAGCTGACGCCTGCAAAATTGGCCGCCAACTTGACATCGATGTCGCGTGTGATGTTGACTGATTTGAAGTAGGGGTGATTTTGAATGTAAGGCAAACGGGCGTTGTAATTTTCCGGATTGGCAATGATGTTTTTGACGGCCTGTAATTTAGGCACGTAATAGCGCGTTTCGTTGGGCATTTTCAACTCGGAGTAACTCAGTCCCAATCCGGCCGCTTTGTTCTTCGCCAAGGCACGTCCGACACTGCCTTCGCCCCAGTTGTAAGCCGCCAAAGCCAAGTGCCAATCTCCAAACATGGTGTGGAGCTTTTGTAAATAATCCAGCGCAGCGCGCGTCGACTCCACGACACCGCGACGCTCATCTCGAAAGATGTTTTGTTTCAAATCAATATATTTGCCCGTCGCTGGCATGAATTGCCACATGCCGGCAGCTTTGGCACTCGATACGGCTTCTGGGTTGAAAGCAGATTCGATGAAGGGCAGCAAGGCCAATTCGGTTGGCATATTTCGACGTTCTAGTTCTTCAACAATGTGAAACAAATATTTTCTCGAACGTTCAGTCATCCGCACGATGTAGTCCGGCCGAGCGGCATACCAAACCTCTCGATCCTTGACCAGTTCGTTGTCCAGATCAGGCATGGCAAAGCCCTGTCGAATTCGGACCCAAATGTCAGCGGGCAGTTCGGTGGCAACGGGCCGTGGCTTGGCTGGTGGTGGGCTTGCTTGTTTGAAAGGGCTGCTCGGCAGCACTTCAGGCGTGTTTGAGACTGGGGCTGCGGCTGTAATTGTGGTTGTGGTTATTTCTGCTTGTGGCGCCTCTTCAACTTTGGGAAGCTGGGAACAAGCAGACAGACTGAGGACCAAAAAAATACGACCAAAAAGTCCGAAAGACCTTCGCAGGATGGGGTGTGTCATTTGAATTCGTTTTTCCACAATCGCAAGTTACCGAAAATATCGGCCTCTTCGAGAGATGATGTTGGTGCGAATTTTTGGACAGCATCAATCACGGTGCGTTGACGCGATCTCAAAAATGGATTGATCTCTAATTCTGTGGCCAAAACAGCTGGCAATGTCGGAGTATTGTGAGCCCTTAATTCTTCGCAATGTGCTTTGTATCGGTGCAGAGACTCGTTGTGGGGTTCTACCGCCATTGCAAATTTCAAATTGCTCAAGGTGTACTCGTGTGCACAACACACGCGAGTTTGGGGTGGCAACTCAGACAGTTGGTCCAATGAGTGAAGCATTTGTGCGGGCGTCCCTTCAAACAATCGGCCGCAACCGCCAGAGAACATGGTGTCGCCACAAAAAAGCAGGGGGTCTTGTTGGGGGGGCTGAGCCCAAAAGGCAATGTGCCCCGAGGTGTGACCAGGAACCTCCAGAGTTTGAAAGTCAATCCCTGACCAATTGACAACATCGCCTTGCTGCAAGCGATGAAAGCTAAAAGGCAAGTTTTCGAGCGCTGGGCCATAAACCTTGGCGTTCCATTTGGCTTGAAGACTTGCAACGCCGCCCGTGTGATCCCCGTGATGGTGCGTGACTAAAATGCACTCTAATTGAAGCTGATGGTCCTGCAGCCATTGGGTGACAGGGGCGGCTTCACCAGGATCGACCACCAAGGCGCGGCCTTCGTGATGCAATAGCCAGATATAGTTATCTGAGAACGCGGGCAATGGAATTAGGTTCATGACTCATCCTATTATAGAAACCACCTCGATGACCCAAGCTTGGCGTCAGTGGTTAAACACGCCCGCGGGTGCTTATTTGTTAAATTGGGAGCAATCCCAGCTTGATCAGTTGGTCGCAGACGTGTTTGGCTATCACGCGCTGCAATTGGGCATGCCAGAGCTGATGGGCTTGCGATCCAATCGAATGCCGCATCAATGGATGGCCTTGCCGGAAGAGCCCCCGAAAGAATCCGCAGTAGAGCCCTCGAAAGAGCCCTCGGAAGAGTTCACGAAAGAGCTCAAGGAAAAGCTCATGGAAGAGACTCAAGCCAAATTTGACTTTGCAGCGCACAGCATCGCGTTGCCGTTCAAACCGGGCAGCCTAGATTTGCTGGTCATGCCGCACACCTTGGAGTTGAGTTTGGATGCGCATGCAAGTTTGCGTGAGGCGGAGCGCGTATTGGTGCCAGAGGGTCATTTGGTGATCACGGGCTTGAATCCGGCCAGTCTTTGGGGTTGGCGGCATCATCGGGCGCAATGGTACAAGCGCTGGGGCTATGACGGTTTGAGCGCCCCCCCTTGTGACGAGTTGATTGGCTATTGGCGTCTGAGGGATTGGTTGCGATTGCTTGGATTTGAAGTCAAGTTGGCGCATTTTGGGTGCTGGCGCCCCGCTTTGGACAAACCCAAGTGGTTTCAAAGGTGGTCTTGGCTGGACAAATTGGGTGCCAATTGGTGGCCCATTTTGGGAGGGGCTTACGTCATTGTTGCCGTGAAAAAAGTCCATGGCGGCCGTATTTTGGGTGCTACCTGGAAACTCAGGCGATCTCATGCCAAATCTGCCGTCACGATTGCGCACAGCCAAACAAACACCCAAAAGGGAAAAGTGGAACTTGATAGAAAGCCCGAATGTGAACCACGTTGAAATACACACGGACGGGGCTTGTAAGGGTAATCCCGGGCCTGGCGGCTGGGGTGTCTTAATGCGTTCGGGAGAACATGTCAAAGAGGTTTTTGGCGGTGAGTTGGACACCACCAACAACAGAATGGAGTTAACCGCTGTGATTGAGGCGTTTCTAGCCCTGAAACGCCCCTGTAAAGTGACCTTGTACTTGGACAGCGAATATGTTCGAAAAGGCATTACCGAGTGGATTCACGGTTGGAAGGCGAGGGGTTGGCGCACGGCGGCCAAGCAGCCTGTCAAAAACGCAGATCTCTGGCAAAAATTAGACGCTTTGGTCAGTCAATCAAGCCACCAAATTGACTGGCGCTGGGTCAAGGGGCATGCGGGAGACCCTGGCAATGAGCGTGCTGATGCCTTGGCAAACTTGGGCGTAGACAAGGCCTTGGGGCGTTGAAATTTGGCGGCTGTCACATGGGCGATAGCCCCATTTTTGTTGAGACGGCAAAGCGCGTGTTGTAAGCGCCGCAACATGTGGTTTTTGCCAATGTGGGAAGTCATGGATAACTGTTACATTCCAACGTTGTTTTGCATACTGTTCGGAACCCTTGATGTCTTTCAAAAAACCTTATCTCTTGATGGCCTTTATTGGGGTTGCGGTTGCCTCTGGTGCAGCTTGGTGGTTGCAAAATAAACCAGCCAAAGCGCCCACAGAAACAGCTTCGGGAGCCGCACCTGCCGCACCCGCTGGTGCTGGCGGACCACCTCGCGCGCCTTCCGTGGAAGTGGCTCAAGTAGAGAAGACCCGAATTGTCGACGAAACCCAATCGGTCGGAAGTCTTCGTTCTAACCAGGGCGTTATCTTGCGACCTGAGGTGGGAGGGCGCGTGAGCCAGGTCTTGTTCAAAGATGGTCAGCGCGTTAAAAAAGGGCAAGTACTGGTTCAATTTGACGATCAGTTGCCGGCTGCACAGCTCATGCAGTCCAAAGCTGAGCTTTCAATTGCCCAAGCCAACCACACTCGAAATCAAGAGTTGGTGGCACAAAATTTCATCAGCAAACGTTCCTTGGACGAGAGCGAAGCCTCTTTGCAAGTAGCGCAGGCCAAATTGGCGCTGGCACAAGCCACTTTGCAACGTTTGAAAGTCGTTGCGCCTTTTGACGGTGTTGCTGGTTTGCGTCAAATTAACGTGGGTGATTATTTGAAAGATGGCGCCGACATGGTCAACGTCGAAGACATCGACGCTGTCTTGCTGGACTTCCGTTTGGCAGAGCGATTTCAGGCAAAAATCAAACCCGGACAAAAAGCAGAAGTGTCATTTGATGCTTTGCCAGGTCGAAAATTCACAGCGGTGGTTCAAGCCATTGACCCTTTGATTGATGCCAATGGACGATCTGTGGGTGTGCGCGGCTGTATTGACAACCGTCAAATGCAATTGCGCCCTGGCATGTTTGCTCGCGTCAGTGCTGTTTTTGGGGAGCGTGAGGACGCCTTGATCATTCCAGAGGAAGCCATCGTGCCTCAAGGTGGCCGCACATTCGTTGTCAAGGTTGTACCCGGCGCCAATAAAGACGAACAGATGTCTGAGAGAGTGGCTGTCAAAATTGGCTTGAGACAACCCGGAAGAGTCGAAATTTTAGAAGGCCTTTCATTTGGCGATACGGTTGTGGTGGCCGGTCAGCAGCGCTTGCAGAAAGATGGCACCGTGTTGCGCGTGCTTGATTTGTCAAAAGCGCAAGGCGCTAATTCGGCCAAACCGGGTGAGGGCGCTCCTGGAAAGCCCTCTGACAAACCCGCCGAAAAAGCCGGTGACAACAAAGCAATAGCTGCACCCAGCAAGCCAGCGCCTGTCAAACTGGCGCTGGGCAACCCCGTGTCAGGCGACAACCCTTGCCTAAGAGGTCTGAATGCAACTCGCTGAAACATCCATTCGCAGGCCGGTCTTTGCGACCGTGTTGTCCTTGCTGATCTTATTGATTGGCGCTGTTAGTTTTAACCGTTTGTCGCTGCGGGAGTATCCCAAGATTGATGAACCGACTGTCACCGTGAGTGTGAAATACCCTGGCGCGTCTGCCGAGGTCATTGAATCTCAGGTGACCAAGCCTTTGGAAGATTCCATTGCAGGCATTGACGCTGTCGACGTCATTACTTCCATCAGTCGCGCGGACCAATCGCAAATTACAGTTCGCTTTCGTTTAGAAAAAGACGCCGATACGGCAGCAGCGGAGGTGCGAGACAGAACCTCGCGCATTCGCGGTCGTTTACCCCAAGCCATTGAAGAACCTGTCATTGCCAAGGTGGAAGCCGATGCCTTTCCCATTATTTGGTTGGCATTTTCAAGTGACTCTTTGTCGCCGCTGGAAATCAATGACCTGATCAATCGGGTCGTCAAGCCCCGCTTGCAAACTGTCACAGGCGTGGCCGATGTTCGAATTTATGGCGAACGTAAATACGCCATGCGGGTTTGGTTAGATGCTGAGCGAATGGCTGCTTACCGCCTCACATCGCAAGATGTAGAGGACTCAATTCGCCGCAGCAATCTTGAATTGCCGGCGGGTCGGATTGAGTCGCAGCAACGCGAGTTCAGTGTGACCTCACAAACTGACCTTATCAAGGCGGCACAATTTGGTGACATCACCATTCGCAATGTGAATGGTTTTCCCATCAAAATTCGCGATGTTGCCAAAGTGGAGGAGGGTGCTGCAGATGACCGCAGCCGTGTTCGACTGAATGGAAAACCTGCAATTTCTGCAGGCGTGATTCGTCAGGCCACCGCCAACCCCTTGGAATTGTCCAAGGGTGTGCGC
>JBIKOZ010000113.1:0-5815 GCA_044357745.1 Limnohabitans sp.
ATATTGAGCAAGGTTTTGGGGCTCATCTCTGGCGTTATTTCATAACTGCCGGCTTTAATGGCCCTGTCTTGACCCGATAGACGAAACCAAATCCAAAGGATCTGGGGAGATACATCTGCGCCGGCGTTGACCACAGCGCGCGCAACACCCCGCGGAGAAGTGCCAGGCTCGATGGTCAAGTCCAAAACGTCTGTGGCTTCGCTAGGGTTTGATTCAGTTTGCAGCGCTTTAAAGCCCATTGGCATTTGAAGCCAAGTTAAGGCGCCAACCAATAAACCCAGTGTTAACAAGGTTGAAAGGACCCAAAAAGTTCTCCACGAACCACTTTTTCGTGAAGATGCGGATTTTTTTGCAATTTTTTTGGGGCGACTCAAACCTATAGTCCTTTGGGGTTTTCAGAGGAGATCATAATTCAGGGATGCTATCAAATGAACCCTTATTGAATTTCAAGCCCTCAGGCATGGTGACCCCTGATCATTTGGGTGTCATTCTGGCTGAAGGCGCTGACGCCGCAGGCTTTTTACAAGGGCAACTGACCCATGACGTACTGCTATTGCCGACTGGGCAAGCCCGACTGGCGGGGTATTGTTCTGCCAAAGGACGTCTGTTGGGTACTTTTCTGGTTTTAAAACGCAGCCCAGAGAGCTTCTTGCTTGTTTGTCATCAAGACTTGGTGGCCAGCCTTGTGAAACGCCTGTCAATGTTTGTGATGCGCGCCAAAGTCAAAATCTCAGAGGCAACCTCCAACTTTCAAATTCGGGGAATCATCGGACAAGTCCTTAACGAGCAACTGCCCTCACTCCTTTCCCTTGAGTCATGGGGCGTCTTGCCTCATCAAATGGATGACCTCACGGGTCATTTTGTGAAGCTTTACCCAGCGGTCACTTCAAGCGAAAGTCTTCCACGTGCTTTGTGGATCGGCCCCACGGGTTTGGCGCTGCCCTCTCCCTTGGAAAATTCGCCAGCCTTAAGCCACGAAGATTGGGATTTGGCCGAAGTCTTGTCTGGCATATGCATGGTTCAAACAGCCACAGTCGAAGCCTTTGTTCCCCAAATGATCAATTACGAATCAGTGGATGGGGTGAGCTTTAAAAAAGGTTGCTACCCAGGCCAGGAAGTTGTTGCAAGAAGTCAGTTTAGAGGCACTTTAAAGCGGCGCGCCTACGTGGTTTCATCAGCCACCGCTCTGCAAGTTGGGCTGGAAGTGTTCAGTTCAGCCGATACAGAACAAGCCTGTGGCATGGTGGCCAGTGCGGCTGTTTATCAACAGGCTGATGTGTCCCAACCTGCTTCATATTGGGGCATCGTTTCAATGCAGACAGCGGCAGCCGAACAAACGCTTCATCTTGGAAGTGCAGAGGGACCTGGCCTTGAAATTCACACACTGCCCTACCCATTGCTAGAAGACATTTAAGTCAAGTGCATGCTCATTTCAATGTGGTCAATACCAGCATCCTGAAAGATGTCGCCGTGGGCTGTGAAGCCCAATCTTTTGTAAAAGCCTTCTGCGCTGCATTGCGCATGCAAAATGACTTTTTGATCGCCCCTTTTGCGGGCTTGCTCCAGCAATGTTTCAACAATCATTTGTCCCAAATGCCCGCCGCGCAAGGGTTTTACAACGGCCATGCGTCCTATTTGGGCCACGTGCGGGGATGGCTGAAGGAGTCTGCCGGTTGCAACAGATTGACCTAATTTATTCAGAACAACGGCATGAAAAGCGGTTTCATCGGCTTCATCCCACTCCAACTCTGGCGCAATTTCTTGCTCACCCACAAAGACGCTGGTTCTGAGTGGCGCCGCCCATGATTTGAGTTCTGACCACGAACCCGTTTTGACGTCGACCACAGACTCTCCCGCTTCGTAAATTAACAAAATATGGCGCAGTACATCGGGGATGGGTTGTGATTTTTGCGTTTGAGGGTTGGCAAATACATAGATCAGTTCGCCACTGATCAATAACTTATCACCTCTGAAGATACCTGCTTCAAAAACCATTGAAGATTGGCCCATCTTGGCGCACTTCATGCCAATACTCAGGTCATCGTCCATGAGGGCAGATGCGTGATATTCCAATGTTGCCTTCTTCACATACAGTTCCCCACCCAAAATATGGAAGGCTGTTTCATAAGGCAACGCAACGCGTGCCCAATAGCCGGTGACAGCGGTGTCCAAATAAGTCAGGTAATGGCCGTTGAACACGATTTTTTGCATGTCAATCTCTGACCAACGAACCCTCAGGCGATGTAAAAATCGAAAGTCACTGCGTTTCATGATTGAGTTTTCCTTTGGCTTCAAAAATTACACAAATGCTTCTTGGTTGAATGCTAGCTTGACAGCGTGGACAGCTTCATCGTACGCAAAAATCGTCGTGGGCTTTTATCGCCTAAGTGACTGATTCATGGTTAACTCGGCTGACGAAGTCCTTGGCTTAGATTAGAGTTGCTAAAAATCGTAACACTATTCGAGGGAATCAAATGGCTTTCATTAACTACGTCACTCAAATTCAAATCGACTTTGGTGCCGTTCAACTGCTTAAACAAGAGTGTGAACGGGTTGGCATCCACAAGCCTCTCATTGTGACTGACCAGGGCGTGAAAGCTGCAGGGGTCTTGCAAAAAGCTTTAGAGGCGCTGCAAGGCGTTCATTGCACCGTGTTTGACCAAACCCCCTCTAACCCCACAGAAGCTGCAGTTCGAGCGGCAAGCGCCCTTTATTTGGCCAATGGGTGTGATGGTCTCATCGCAGTGGGTGGTGGCTCTTCCATTGATTGCGCAAAATGTGTGGCGATTGCCGTGACGCATGAAGGGCCCCTCAAAACGTATGCAACCATTGAAGGCGGCTCACTCAAAATAACAGACCGCGTGGCACCCCTCATTGCAGTCCCTACGACCAGCGGCACTGGGAGTGAAGTGGCACGGGGCGCTATTTTGATTGTGGACGATGGCCGAAAGCTTGGCTTCCATTCTTGGTTCATTGTGCCAAAGGCGGCCATTTGTGATCCAGAGCTCACTTTTGGACTTCCGCCGATGCTCACTGCAGCCACTGGCATGGATGCCATTGCGCATTGCATGGAAACATTCATGGCGGCTGCATTCAATCCACCGGCCGATGGCATTGGCTTGGATGGCTTGCAGCGCGCTTGGGCCCACATTGAGCGAGCTACCCAGAACGGACAAGACAAAGAGGCGCGCATGCATTTAATGAGCGCATCGATGCAAGGCGCCATGGCTTTCCAAAAAGGCTTAGGTTGCGTTCACTCATTGAGTCACAGCTTGGGCGGCGTCAATCCGCGCCTTCATCATGGCACTCTGAATGCCATGTTCTTGCCCGCTGTGGTTCGCTTCAATTCAAGTGCTGAATCAGTCCAAAAAGAGAACCGATTGAACCGAATGGCCCAGGTCATGGGCCTTTCCTCTGGCGCGGACATTCCTGAAGCGCTGAAGGACATGAACGCCCGTTTGGGCTTGCCCACAGGCCTCAAAGCCATGGGCGTCACAGAATCTGTGTTCGACGATGTCATCACCGGCGCATTGGCAGACCATTGTCACAAGACAAATCCTAGAATTGCCTCAGTTCAAGAATATCGCGACCTACTGACCACTTCGATGTAAGCGCTTTTACAGGTCTTGAACCAAAGACAGGTCGGGGCGTTCTAACCAGGCAGAAAATTCATCCGCCAACTGTTGACTGGCCGCACAGGCCAATTGCCAAATTTTGGCACGTGCTTGCCAATCTTGTCCGTAAGTGACAAAGTCGTGACGGTCTGGCAATTTGCTATTTGGCAATGTTTTGACCCACTCTGGATGGGGTGCCAAGACAATCACATGGTCTAAAAAAGAAGTGGCTTTGTGTCGCCACTTGAGCTGCTTGTCCAGCCACCCTGGAACCACAGATTTTTGAAAATGCGGGTACAAAACCAGTTTGGATCTGCCAGTGGGTGTCGTTGCCCTTCCCGTCCAAGCCAAATGCAAGTGATAGTCCGTAATGCCGCCGTCCCAGTAGGCACCAGGCGGTGCACTTGGAATGTCATGAACCGCTTTGAGGACAAAGGGTATGGCGCAACTGGCTTGCAGCACATCCATGAAATTATCAGGATTCAAAGACAATTGCCGGGTCGCGTAATCGTGAGTCAAAAAAGGCAACTCGCCCGCTGAAGAAAATACTACGCGCTCTAAAAATGTCCCCATGGCTTGTCGGCTGAGGGCATTGCTCACAAAAGCAAGGCCATAGCCAAGCGCACTCCAGACCGCGTGTTCTCGTCTGAGCAAACCTTTGCCCCGCGAAGTCACAACGTGCAAGCGGTAACGCGGGTGCATCAACAACGCCTCAATGTGGCCGCCGTAGAAACGGTCCAAGCTTTCGCGAAAAGAGTCGCTCACTTGTTGCGCGCCGGGAGACTTTTCGCCAGGTCGGAGTTCGTAGTGCTGATGAATGTAATCGTGCTCTAAACGAAGCAAGCCCGCTTGGCTGTCTGGCATGCAGGCGGTTGCCATGCGCCATGCACCAATTGAGGCGCCCACCAAATCAATTGCATGTTGGCTCTTGGGCAACCATTCGTTGAAGAGAAATCGGTCCATCGGACCTAAGATCAATCCTTTCGGCCCCCCTGCTGCAGCTGGAATCACGCCCACATCGGTGGCACTCAAACCATGGTGCTTGAGATGTTCTTTGGCCTGTGGGCCGGCGTAGATGCAAAGCGCTTTCATGAAAGACTTATCAACCCGTCAATGAATCAACCAGTTGCCTTGAACCGTTCAAGACTTGTTTTGCAATTTAGCAAATGCAGAGGCCATGGCGCTCTGACCTCCATTCACTGACTGCGAAGACGCTGAATTTTTATGCCCTGACTGATGATTTCGTGGGCCACCTTCAAAACGATTTTCACGTGACCGAGTGGTATTGGCCGTGGCAGCATCACTGAGCTTCATGGTTAAACCAATGCGCTTTCGAGCAACATCCACTTCAGTCACCTTAACTTTCACAATGTCACCAGTCTTCACCACTTCGCGCGCATCGGTGACAAACTTATTGCTTAATTGGCTCACGTGAACCAAGCCGTCTTGATGAACGCCCAAATCAATGAAGGCACCAAAAGCTGCCACGTTGCTGACAGTGCCCTCCAGAATCATGCCTTCTTTGAGATCGCGAATGTCATCAACACCCTCGTTGAACCTGGCCACTTTAAAGTCAGGGCGCGGGTCTCGACCTGGCTTTTCAAGTTCAACCAAAATATCTTTGACCGTGATGACGCCAAATTTTTCGTTGACAAAAGACTCAGGCCGCAATGTTTTGAGCAGGTCTGCACGGCCCATGACATTTTCAACAGGCTGCGCGACTTTGGCCATGATGGCTTCCACCACAGGATATGTTTCAGGATGGACGCCGGTCATGTCCAAGGGATTGTCACCGCCACGAATGCGCAAAAAACCTGCGCTTTGTTCGAACGTCTTGGCAGCCAAGCCTGTGACCTTCAACAAATCTTGTCGGTTTTTAAAGGCACCATTGGCTTCGCGCCAACGGACCAAAGATTTGGCCACGCCCCCCGACAACCCAGACACGCGCGAGAGCAAAGGAACGCTGGCCGTATTCAAATCTACCCCAACAGCATTCACACAATCTTCTACGACAGTTTCGAGGGTACGCGCCAATTCGGTTTGATTGACATCATGCTGATACTGGCCAACGCCAATGGACTTTGGATCTATTTTGACCAGTTCGGCCAAAGGATCTTGCAAGCGACGCGCAATGCTAGCGGCACCGCGCAAACTCACGTCGACGTCGGGCATTTCTTGGCTGGCAAATTCACTGGCGGAAT
>JBIKOZ010000004.1:0-18890 GCA_044357745.1 Limnohabitans sp.
TGGGCAAGTACATGTCCTTTTGTTCTTTGGAGCCATGTGCAGACAAGCAAGCATGTGCGCCATGCGACAGGCCGGGGTACATGGTCCAAGCTTGGTTGGCAGAGTTCAGCATTTCAAAGAAGCACTGATTGACCACAAAGGGCAAGCCTTGACCGCCATATTCTTCTTCTGCACTGAGTGCAGCCCAGCCACCCTCCACATATTTTTCATAGGCTGCTTTAAAACCAGAGGGGGCTTTCACATCATGCGTGTCACGGTTGAGCTTGCAGCCCTCTTCATCGCCAGAAATATTGATCGGAAAAACAACTTCGGCTGCAAACTTACCCCCTTCTTCCAACACAGCATTGATGGTGTCGGCATCGGTTTCAGCATGCTTGGGCATGGCCTTCAATTCGTTTTCTAAATCAAGCAATTCGTGCAACACAAATTGCATGTCACGCAGGGGGGGAATATAGCTGGGCATGGTTTACTTTCTGAAATATTGAGTGCGTTAAATAAATAATCTGAGGCCAGTGACGGTGACTTTTTTAGGCTTGATTGCGCGCCACAATGTCTGTAAAGCCCTTGCGTGCACGTTCTGCGGCGCCAGGATTGCGCAAAAATCTGGCGTCGTAGTGAAGGGCCAAAATCAAACCATGAATTTCAAAAGCCACTTGCAAGGGGTCTGCTTTTTCGGTGAGTTGTTTTTCTTCCTGGGCCTGCGCGACGCAACGCTGCAATGCGTTTTGCCATGTATTGACCGATGAAGCCAACGCATCTCGCACCGAGCCAGGTCGATCGTCGAACTCCACGGCCCCACTGATGTAAATACAGCCCGAATCAATTTCGGTGGAAGTGCGCTGCATCCAGTTGTCAAACAAACTCTGAAGCCGTGGCAAGCCCCTGGCACATCCCAAAGCAGGATAAAAAACTTCGCTCTCAAAGCGATCGTGATATTCGCGGATGACCGAAATTTGCAGCTCTTCACGTGACCCAAAATGCGCAAACACACCCGATTTGCTCATGCCGGTCACTTCGGCCAAAGCGCCAATCGACAAGCCTTCTAAGCCAATTTGGGATGCCAAGCCAAGTGCGGCCTCCACAATGGCTGCTTTGGTTTGCCGCCCCTTGAGCAGGGTGCGACCACTGCCATCATCAGTGGCGCGAGCGCCGGAGGTTGAAGAAACGGCGGCAGAGGGTGCTGAAGTAATGTGTCGAACTGTCATGGTTTGAAAATAGAACGCTCGTTCTATTTTGCATCAAAATGACTGCTTCGTCCGTAAAAAAAGGCGAATCAGGGTTATTCCTGACTCGCCTCATTGGCCACCTTATCGGTTTGGGCAGCCTGGGGTTGCACTCAAGCTTTGCGCGTGCGTGCTGGCAACTTAAGTCTTGCGATAGGCCACCACTTTTTGCGTTTGCTCGCCCAAGCCTTCAATGCCCAGGTGCATGACGTCACCCTTCTTGAGGTACACAGGCGCAGGCTTGCCGTCTTTTTTGACGCCCATGCCCACGCCGGGTGGTGTGCCCGTGGTGATGATGTCGCCTGGCTCCAAGGTCATGAACTGGCTGACGTAGCTCACCAGTTTGGTGACGCCAAAAATCATGGTTTTGGTGGTGCCGGTTTGCATGCGCTGGCCGTTCACGTCCAAGAACATTTTCAAATTCTGGACATTGGGTACTTCATCCTTGGTGACCATCCAAGGACCGATGGGACCGAAGGTGTCGCACCCCTTGCCCTTGTCCCATGTGCCGCCGCGCTCGATTTGGTATTCGCGTTCGCTCACGTCGTTGATGGTGCAATAGCCGGCCACATAGTCGAGGGCTTCTTTTTGCGAGACATAGCTGGCGTGCTTGCCAATGACGATGCCCAACTCCACTTCCCAGTCGGACTTGACCGAGCCTTTGGGCAGCATGACTTCGTCGTCAGGGCCCTGAATGCACGAGGTGGTCTTCATGAACACGATGGGTTCTTTGGGCACGGGCAAGTTGGACTCAGCAGCATGATCGGCGTAGTTCAAACCAATGGCAATGAACTTGCGCACGTTGGCCACAGGGCAACCCATGCGAGGCTTGCCTTTGACCAAGGGCAACTTGTCAGTTTTGAGTTTGGCCAATTTGGTCAAGACTTTGTCAGACAGTTGATCAGGGCCAATGTCAGAGACCACACCACTTAAGTCGCGCAGCTTACCTGCCGCGTCAATGAGACCTGGTTTTTCTTTGCCGGGTTGGCCGTAGCGAACGAGTTTCATGAAGAAATCCTTAAATTAACAAATGAGGAAATGAATTTTTAAACGAATGTGATTGTGCTTTAAAAAAAGCTCAATAGGTAGAACGACCGCCTGACAAATCAAACACGGCGCCCGTTGAGAAAGAGCAATCTTCTGTAAGCAACCAAGTCACCATGGCGGCCACTTCCTCGGGGGTGCCAAAACGACCCATGGGAATTTTGGACAACATGAACTGAATGTGCTCGGGCGTCATTTGGTCAAAGATGGCGGTTTTAACAGCCGCTGGCGTGACACAGTTCACACGCACATTGGTGGCAGCCAATTCATTGCCCAGTGATTTGGTGATGGCCATGACGGCCGCTTTGCTGGCACTGTAAGCGCTGGCATTGGGGTTGCCATCTTTACCGGCCACGGACGCGATGTTGACGATTCGGCCCGCAGGACGGTCTTTCAAGTGCGGTGCCCACTCGCGGCAGCAATAAAACACCCCGTTGATGTTGACGTCCATCACTTGCTGCCAAGCATCGACAGGGTAATTCCAAACTTGTGTGTTGGGGCCAGTGATGCCCGCGCAATTGACCACGGCGTCAACAGGTCCGTTCTTCAAGGTGGCTTCAGTGGCCGCTGCCACAGAAGCATGTTGGGCCACATCTACTTTGACGGTATGCACATGGCCAGGATGCTTCAAGCTGGCCGCCGCTTTGGCCATGCCCGCTTCATCGCGATCCCACAGCGTGACGCTGCCGCCCGAGGCCAGCACGCGCTCTGCAATGGCATAGCCTAAACCGGTGGCGCCACCGGTGATGACCGCATGGCGGCCTTTCATGTCATATTGATTCATGGAATTCTTTGAAAGTTGAAAGTTGAAGGTGGGGTCAGTTGTATCCGTTAAATGGTCATGCCGCCATCCACCATGTAAGCGTTGCCCGTGGCAAAGATCGCTTCATCGGAGGCCAAGAAAACCACAATGGGCGCAATTTCGTGCGCTTGCGCCAAGCGGCCCATGGGTTGCCTGGCAATGAAATTTTTGCGCGCCTGGACGGGATCAGCTTCAGAGTTGATGCGATCATGCAAAGAGGGCGTGTCTACGGTGCCAGGGCAAATGGCATTGCAACGAATGCCTTTCGTGACAAAGTCGGCCGCAACGCTTTTGGTCAGGCCAATGACCGCCGCTTTGGAAGCGCCATAAATAAAGCGATTGGGCAAACCTCTCACACTGGAACACACACTGGCCATGTTGATGATGCTGCCACCGCCCTGCTCTAACATTTTGGGCAGCACCGCTTGAATCATCCAATACTGACCACGGGCGTTGAGATTGAACGCAAAGTCCCAGTCTTTGTCGGTGGCCTGCAAAATGGTGCCGCCATGCACAACACCCGCGCAATTGAACAAAGCATCAATGCGGGGAATGAGGGCCACTTGTTTGTGGATGTCGTCTTTGTTCATCACATCCAGCACGGCGGTGTGAACATTGGCCACACCCGCATAGCTTTTGAGGAGTTCTGGGTTGACGTCGGTGGCCCACACCGTGGCACCCTCTGCCGCCATGGCCAACACCGCAGCGTGTCCAATGCCCTGACCTGCCGCTGTGACCAGAATATTTTTGTTTTTCAGTCTCATGATTGAATCTCCAAATGAATTTTTTGACGTTGATGAACAGCTTCCCAATTCCATTCGAAGCTCAAGCCTGCCGTGACGGGCATTAAATTGATTTGACGCAAAGAGATGCGCTCGATGGTGACTGAAGACATGCTGAAGAAAATTTGTGTGCGGAGTTCGGGTTTATGCGTATCAAAACTGGCTTGACCCTCACTCAGGTTCCATGTGAAGATTGTGCAACTGGTCTGACCAATTGTCCAATCATCGTATTCCCTGAGCTGTGAAATCTTTAGAACCCCAACGGCTGTACCGCCAAATTGCCAAGCAAATCCAAGGATTGATTTCCTCCGGTGAATTTGCGGTCGGTTCACGCTTGCCGGCCGAGCGCGACTTGGCGGTCCAGCTTGGCTTCAGCCGTCCTTCTGTCAGAGAAGCGCTCATTGCCTTGGAAGTCGAGGGCGTGATTGAAGTTCGCACAGGGTCTGGCATCTACGTTAAAACACTCAGCAAGCGTAAAGGTTCAGCCCACGTTGCGCCAAGCATTGCCTATGCCGAATGGGGCCCCCTCGAGGTCATGAGCGCACGCTCGTTGATTGAAACTGAAATGGCAGCCCTGGCCGCCGAGCATGCCACGGACAAAGATATCAAAGCCATTGCTGTGGCACTCAAGGCCATGCAAAAAGATGCCAAGGCAGGACGCATCCCCAGAGACAGTGACATCGCTTTTCACATGGCCATTGCCAACGCCTGCGTCAACAGTGTGCTGCAGGACACCCTGAAAGGTTATCTGCAAGCCAGAACCGGCCCCTTGTTTGAGCGCTTGGGTGATTACTTTGAATCACCTGCTTCATGGGTCGCTGCCATTGCAGAGCACCAAGAGGTTTTGTCGGCCATTGAGGCGCACGATCCTCAGGCTGCCCGAAAAAGCATGCAAAAGCATTTGAAACAAGCTCACAAACGATTCAGCGCTAGCTGGCGAAGCGCGCCTTCTCGTCATTAGTTTTTCGCCAGCAAATTCCCTTTTCAAACCTCAATAGGAGACAACATGAAATCAAAACGCAACACCCTGAAAGTCTTGGCCAGTGCCAGCATGGTGGCCCTGGGTCTGATGGCCGCATTGGGCGCCACTGTGGCGCAAGCGCAAACCAAACTCAAATGGGCGCACGTGTACGAAACTTCAGAGCCCTATCACACCGAGTCGGTGTGGGCTGGCGAAGAAATCAAAAAACGCACCAACGGCAAATACGAGATTCAAGTATTTCCAGCCTCTACATTGGGCAAAGAAACCGACATCAACCAAGGCTTAACCTTGGGCACCGTCGACATGATCATCAGCGGCCCTTCTTTTGCAGCGCGCGCTTATCCCCGCTTCGGCATTGCTTACTATCCCTTCATCTTCCGTGATGGCGACCACCTCATTGCCTACTCCAAGAGTCCTGTGTTTGCAGAAATGGTGAGCGAGTTCCGTGCCAAAACAGGCATTCAAGTGACCGCCTACACCTACTACGGTGCGCGTCACACGACCGCCCAAAAAGCCTTCACCAACTGCGCTGGCATGAAGGGCATGAAAATTCGCGTGCCTGACGTTCCTGCTTACCGCGCCACGCCCGAGTCTTGCGGCGCCAACCCAACCCCGATTGCTTTTGCCGAAGTTTATTTGGCCCTGCAAAACGGCACCGTAGAAGCTCAAGAGAATCCATTGACCACCATTGAAGCCAAGAAGTTCTATGAAGTTCAAAAGGCCATCATGCTCACGGGCCACATTGTGGATGGCTTGACCACACAAATTGCCCCCCACGTCTGGAACAAACTCACTGATGCAGAGAAGAAAATCTTCACAGACGTGACGCAAGAAGCCGCTGTTCGCGCTACGGCCAAGATCAAAGCCCGTGAAGTCGAGTTGGTCGACGAGTTCAAGAAAAAGGGTTTGCAGATTGTGCAAGTCGATCGCAAGTCATTCCAAGATGCTGTCTTGAAAAACAAACCACTTGAATCCATGGGTTTCACCAAGACTGACTTCGACAAAATTCAGGCTGCTAAGTAAGTTGTTTGATGCATGCATCTGGCCCAAGGCTCAGGTGCATTCAAGCAGGTCGAGCCTCCGGGCTCGACCTTTGAGTCTTTTTGAGGATTTTCCATGAGCAACACCCCCGACCTTGACGCCATGCCCAAAGTGATGGGCGACGATGGGCAGTTTCACGCCATTGACGAAGAAGTCGATTTGTCTGGCACGCCCATTGAAGCTTGGGTCGCCTTGGGTTTCTTTTGGTTGCTGGGCGCCACTGTGTTCTATCAGTTTTTTACACGCTACGTGCTGAACAACTCAGCCTCATGGACAGAGGAAATTGCACGCTACCTCTTGATCGCCGTCGTCTTTACAGGCGCCACCATCGGTGTGGCCAAGAACAACCACATTCAAGTCGACTTTTTCTACAAATTCATGCCGGCCTGGTTGTCTAAGTTCATGAACCACTTGGTCGACCTCATGCGCATTGCATTTTTTGGTGCGGCCACTGTTCTCACAGGGCAAATGATGCAAAAACTCGGTACCTACAAAATGACCATCATCGATTTGCCCATGAACTTGGTTTACGGCGTGGTCATGGCGGGCTTTGCAGCCATGTGTTTGCGCGCCATGTGGGTTATGAAAATTCATTGGCAACGTGGCTACACCGTGCTGCAGCGCCCCGAGTCAGAAATGACAGACCGTTGATCGCTTCATTTCGACGCTTGAAAGAAAAGACATGTTAAAAGTTTTATTTTTATTGCTCATGAGTGGCGGCATTCCGGTGGCCATTGCCATGGCGGGTGCCTCACTCATTTATTTATTCTGGACACAAAGCTCGCCACCCTTCGTCGTCATTCACCGCATGGTGTCTGGCATCGACAGCTTTCCCTTGCTGGCCGTGCCCTTCTTCATTTTGGCCGGCAACCTCATGAACAATGCCGGCATTACCAACCGAATTTACAACTACGCCTTGGCTTTGGTAGGTTGGATGAAAGGCGGCTTGGGCCATGTGAACGTGGTGGGCTCGGTGGTGTTTGCTGGCATGAGCGGCACGGCCATTGCCGATGCAGCAGGCTTGGGCACGATTGAGATCAAGGCCATGAAAGACCACGGCTACAGCACTGAATTTGCGGTGGGGGTCACAGCGGCTTCTGCCACTTTGGGCCCCATCATTCCACCCAGTTTGCCGTTTGTGATTTACGGCATGATGGCCAACGTATCGGTGGGCTCACTGTTTTTGGCGGGCATCTTGCCAGGTATCTTTATGGCCTTCCTCATGATGGTCACCGTGGCTTACTTTGCCCACAAAAACAATTGGGGCGCAGATGTGAAGTTTGAATGGCCCCGTGTTCTCAAAGCCTTGGCAGAAACAGCCGTTGTCATTGGCTGGCCCATCGGCGTTTGGGGCTTGGTCACTTTGCTGGAAACGCCCCCCCAATTGACTGTTTTCGTGGCGCTCGGATTTTTGTTCATCGCCGACAAGCTGTTCAAGTTTCAAGCTGTGTTGCCCATCATGACCCCTGTGCTGCTCATTGGCGGTATGACCACCGGCGTTTTCACGCCCACAGAAGGCGCCATTGCAGCTTGCGTTTGGGCTCTCATTCTCGGATTTTTCTGGTATCGCACGCTTCACTTCAAAATGTTTGTGAAGATTTGTTTGGACACCGTCGAGACCACTGCCACCGTCATGTTCATTGTGGCGGCGGCCAGTATTTTTGGCTGGATGCTCACAGCCACGGGTGTGACCGCCGCCATCAGCGATTGGGTGTTGGGCTTTACACAAGAACCGTGGAAGTTTTTGCTGTTGGCCAACTTGCTCATGTTGTTTGTGGGTTGCTTCTTAGAGCCAACCGCCGCCATCACCATTCTTGTGCCCATCTTGGTTCCCATCTGCCAAAAGCTGGGCATCGACTTGGTTCACTTTGGTTTGATCATGGTGCTTAACCTCATGATTGGTCTGTTGCACCCGCCCATGGGCATGGTGCTTTTTGTCTTGGCACGCGTGGCCAAGCTCAGCGTTGAAAGAACCACCGCCGCCATCTTGCCTTGGCTGTTCCCACTGCTGGGCAGCTTGGCCGTGATCACTTATGTACCAAGCCTTGTGCTTTGGTTGCCCAAACAGTTTTATTGAGAAAAAACCATGAGCCTTTTCATTCGCCTTCATTCCGCCGATGACGTGGTCATTGCGCGCGCGCAACTGATGAGTGGTGCCAGTGTCGATGGGGTGCCTGTCAAAGGCCTTATCCCTCCCGGTCACAAAGTGGCCACCCGTGCCATTCAAGCTGGGCAGCCCGTGCGTCGCTACAACCAAATCATTGGCTTTGCGAGTGCCGCCATCCAGCCTGGCGAGCATGTGCACACGCACAACCTCAACATGGGGCCCGAGAAGGGCAACTTCGAACGCGACTACGCCATCGGTCAGGATGTGAAGCCCGAGGCCCCGCGCAAACACGCCACGTTCATGGGCATCAAGCGCTCCGATGGTCGCGTGGCCACGCGCAATTACATTGGCGTTCTCTCCAGCGTTAATTGTTCAGCTACCGCAGCACGCGCCATTGCCGATCATTTTTCCAAACGCAACAACCCTGCTGCGCTGGCCAACTTCCCCCATGTCGATGGCGTCGTGGCCTTAACGCACGGCACCGGCTGCGGCATGGACACCGAAGGTTTGGGCATGCAGTTGTTAGAGCGCACCTTGGCCGGCTACGCCACACATGCCAACTTCTGGGGTGTGGTGGTGGTGGGCTTGGGCTGCGAGTCCAACCAAATCAACACCTGGTTGGCACACAGCAGCTTGCGTGAAGGCGACACCCTCAAGGTGTTCAACATTCAAGACACGGGCGGCACTCGCCTGACCGTTGAAAAAGGCATTGCCCTCATCCAAGAAATGTTGCCCCGTGCCAACCAAGTCAAGCGCGAGCCATGCAGCGCAGAACACATCACCATAGGCTTGCAGTGTGGCGGCTCTGATGGCTACTCTGGTATCAGCGCCAACCCCGCGTTGGGCGCAGCGGTTGATCTGTTGGTCCAACACGGCGGTACCGCCATCTTGAGCGAGACCCCTGAAATTTATGGCGCCGAACATTTGCTCACACGCCGTGCCGTCAAACCCGAAGTGGCGCAAAAACTCATCGACCGCATTCACTGGTGGGAAAACTACACCGAAATCAACGGCGGTGAGATGAACAACAACCCATCACCGGGCAATAAAGCAGGCGGTCTCACCACCATCTTAGAAAAGTCTTTGGGCGCTGTGGCCAAAGGCGGCACCAGCAACTTGCAAGCGGTTTATGAATATGCAGAGCCCGTTGATGCGCATGGCTTCGTGTACATGGACACCCCAGGCTACGACCCCGTCAGTGCCACAGGCCAGGTGGCCGGTGGTGCCAATCTCATTTGCTTCACCACGGGCCGCGGCAGTGCCTACGGCTGCGCGCCCTCCCCCAGCTTGAAGTTTTCAACCAACACCGCTTTGTGGAAAAAACAAGAAGAAGACATGGACTTAAATTGCGGTGAGATTGTCGACAACGGCGTGAGCATTGGCGACATGGGTCAGCGCATTTTTGACATGATCTTAAAAGCCGCCTCCGGTGAACCCACCAAGAGCGAACAACATGGCTACGGGCAGAACGAGTTTGTGCCTTGGCAAGTTGGCGCGGTCATGTAATTGAAAGTCTATTTATGAGCCATTGCATCCCAGCAGATCAACTGCGTCAACAAATTAGCGGCATCATTCAAAAAGCAGGAAGTTCGCCCGCCGAGGCCGAACAAGTGGCGGCCAATTTGGTCATGGCCAATTTAAGTGGTCACGACTCGCATGGCGTGGGCATGGTGCCGCGTTATGTCGATGCGGTGCTGGAGGGGGGTCTGAGCCCCAACACCGGCGTCAAAGTGTTGATCGACACGGGGCCACTTCTGACCTTGGACGGCCAACGCGGCTATGGCCAAATCACGGGTGTGCAGGCCATGCAAATGGGCATTGAACGCGCCAAACAACATGGTGTTTGCACGGTAGCGCTGAGCCGCTCGCATCACTTGGGCCGGATTGGTCACTTTGCCGAAATGGCGGTGGCACAGGGCTTGGTGTCCCTGCATTTTGTCAACGTGTTGTCGCGTCCTGTGGTGGCACCTTTTGGGGGTGGCGATGGCCGCTTTGGTACCAATCCCTGCTGCATTGGCGTGCCCATGGGCAAGCGCAAGCCCTTTGTGCTCGACTTTGCCACCAGCCGTGTTGCGCAAGGCAAGATGCGCGTGGCGCACAACAAAGGCGAACAAGTGCCCGATGGTTATTTGATCGATGAAAACGGCCACCCCACCAACGACCCTGGCGTGGTGGTGGTGCCGCAATCCAAAGGCATGTTTGGCGCCCTCATGACCTTTGGCGAGCACAAAGGTTTTGGCATGGCCATGGCCTGCGAATTGTTGGGCGGCGCGCTGACAGGCGGCGACACATGGCATCGTGAAGCTGATCACAAACGTGCTGTTTTAAATGGCATGCTGGTCATGCTCATCGACCCGGTTCGCTTGGGCACGCAAGCCTCCTTTGAACAAGAAGCCTTGGCCTTTGAAGATTGGCTGCGTCAAAGCCCCAATGCACCCGGCACCGAGGGCGTGATGCTGGCGGGCGAGCCTGAGCGAAAAGCCCGCGTCGACCGTGAGAAAAATGGCATTTGGATTGACGACGCCACTTGGGCTGAACTGAAAGCGTCTGAAGAAAAACTGAAATAACGCCATGTCTGTCACCCAACTCTCGCGGGCCACATTGCCGCAAGTGCCGGCATCTGTTCACACGCCCGCATACACCCCCCGAGCCGCCATGGCTGGCGTTGTTCATTTGGGCTTGGGCGCATTTCATCGCGCTCACCAAGCCATGGTCTTCGATCAACTATTGCGTGAAGGCGACATGCGCTGGGGCATTCATGGCGTGGGCATGACCCAACCGGGCTTGGTTCATAAACTGCGCGCACAAGACGGCTTGTATGCGGTTCGCATTGCAGGTGCCACAGGCATTGAATGGCAAGTGCCCGGTGCACTTTGGCAAACCAGCGTGCTCACCACTGAGCGCCAGCATGTTTTAAACGCCATTGCTGCTCAATGCACGCGATGGATCACTTTGACGGTCACTGAAAAAGGCTATACATCGGCATTGGCCCAACTTCTGATTGACGGCTTGCGTTTGCGCCATGCCGCAGGTCTGTCTGGACTGACCATCGCCTCCTGCGACAACCTGCAAGGCAACGGCCACAAGCTCAAAGCTTTGATGCATGCCACGGCCACACCCGAAGACGCCGAAGTGATGAAGTGGACAGACGCCCATTGTGCATTCCCTTGCAGCATGGTCGATCGCATCGTGCCGGCGGCCACTTCGGAAGTGGCAGATGCCGCCAAGGCTGCGCTGGGTTTGCAAGACGATTGCGCACTCAGCACCGAAACATTTTGGGAATGGGTCATTGAAGACAACTTCGTTGACCCGGGCGATGCAGCCTTGCTGGCCCAATGTGGTGTGCGTGTGACCTCACAAGTGCACAGCTATGAAGAAGCCAAATTGCGCATGTTGAACGGCAGTCATTCCGCCATGGCATTGATGGGGGCGGTCACTGGCCGCGCTCACATGGCAGATTGCATTGGCGCAGACCATATTCGTGAATTTGTAAATCGCTTGATGAGCCAAGAAGTGGCGCCCCATTTGAGCCGCACCGATTGGGCCGAATACCGCGATGCGCTCATTCAACGTTTTGCCAATCCGTACTTGAAGCACAGCGTGCATCAAATTGCCACTGACAGCTCGCAAAAAATTCCACAACGCTGGCCGCCTTCGGTGTTGGCACAAATGAGGAAGGGTGCTTCGTTTGAACATCACGCATTGGCTGCCGCGGTGTTTTTGCGTTATACCTTGGCCGTCGATGAACAAGGCAAGGCCTATGCCCTTAACGATCCACAGGCCGACAGCCTGATGGCCATCGGCTCAAAGCAAGCCACAGATCCGAATGCATGTGTCAGCGCTTTGTTGGCCCGTGAAGATTTGTGGGGCGCAGAACTGGTGATATCTGAGGCTTGGCGCGCACGCGTCACCTATTGGCACGACCAAGTTTTACACCAAGGTGTCGATGCCACTGTGAAATACATGATTCATCAAACATTCGCATGAAAATCACGTCTGCCCGCGTCATTGTTTGCAGCCCTGGCCGCAATTTCGTCACACTCAAGATAGAGACTGACCAAGGCCTGACGGGCGTTGGCGACGCTACGCTCAACGGCCGCGAACTGTCGGTCGTGAGTTACTTAGAAGAGCACGTCATTCCGTGTTTGATCGGCCGCGATCCACAACAAATTGAAGACATTTGGCAATATCTCTACAAGGGCGCCTACTGGCGCAGAGGGCCTGTCACCATGACGACCATTGCCGCGGTAGACACGGCGCTGTGGGACATCAAGGCCAAGATTGCAGGGCAACCTCTCTACCAATTGCTGGGCGGTAGAAGTCGAACCGCCATCATGTCTTATGCACACGCCACAGGCCGCGATACCGCAGAAACGGTCGACGAAGTGTTGCGCCACAAAGAGATGGGCTACTTGGCCATTCGCGCGCAAAGCGGCATTCCAGGACTCAACAAAGTCTATGGTGTGAGTGGCAACGGCCGCATGTACGAGCCAGCCGACGGCCCCTTGCCGGGTGAGCACGACTGGAGCACTGAGAAATATTTGAACCATACGCCGGGTTTATTTCAAGCTGTGCGTGAGGCCGTGGGGCCCGACATTCATTTGCTGCATGATGCGCACCACCGATTAACGCCCATCGAGGCCGCGCGCTTGGGCAAGGCTTTAGAGCCCTTCCATTTGTTTTGGTTGGAAGATCCCACCCCCGCAGAAAATCAAGACGCCTTCAAGCTCATTCGCCATCACACCACCACCCCTTTGGCCGTGGGTGAAATTTTCAACACCATTTGGGATTGCAAAGATTTGATCGAGCAGCAACTCATCGATTACATTCGCACCACCGTCACCCATGCAGGTGGCATCACGCATCTGCGGCGGATTGCAGACTTGGCCAGTCTTTATCAAGTGCGCACGGGTTGCCATGGCGCGACCGACCTGTCACCGGTTTGTATGGGCGCTGCTTTGCACTTTGACACCTGGGTGCCCAACTTTGGCATTCAAGAACACATGGCGCACAGCGAAGAAATGCTGTCGGTTTTTCCACACGATTGGCGCTTTGAAAAAGGCATGCTGTATTGCGGTGAGTCCCCTGGCCACGGCGTCGATATTGACGAAAAATTAGCCGCCAAGTACCCGTATCAGCGCGCGTATTTGCCTGTCAACAGGCTGCAGCACGACGGTACTTTGTGGAGTTGGTAAGCCCCAAACATACCCATCAATAGCGCTGATTTTCAGCGCCTTGATGGGAAGCTTTGCCTACAAAATTCTGGCCAAAGAGGCCTGCAAATTCTCTGACGGCAAGCGCTTAAAGCCCGAGCGCGCAAAGCGCTGCATGCGGCCCATCATGAAGGCCACCAACAACGAAGCGGCCACTTGTGCATCGACCGTGGGCGTATCGCTTTGCGGACCGCCATCGCGCAAAGACTGCTTGAAGGCACTTTCGAGTTTGTCGAACAGCAAATTCATGCGCTCTTGCAAACGCTCGTTTTCAAAGACCAAGGCATCGCCCGTCATGACACGCGCCATACCGGGGTTCTTTTCTGCAAATTGCAAGATGAGCGCCACAGTGCGGGCTACTTGAGCTGGGCCAGCAGGTTCGCGATCGGCAATTTGACGAACAAAAGCAAACACCGACTGCTCGACAAAATCGATCAGGCCTTCAAACATTTGCGCCTTGCTGGCAAAGTGGCGGTAGAGCGCTGCTTCACTCACGCCCAACTTGGCCGACAACGCCGCAGTGGTAATGCGCTCTGCACCAGGCTGCTCCAGCATGCCTGCCAATGTTTGCAAAATTTGCAAGCGACGCTCGCCAGGTTTTGGACGCTTGCGTGTGGGTGCCTCAGAGGCACCCGATGCATCGGGGTCAGGCAAGTGATGGTCGGAGTTTGTCGCTGTTGTCATGAAGGTTCCCCTGCTCAATGGCTGCGAATCATGGTGCCGAATGCTTGATCGGTCAAAATTTCTAGGAGCATGGCGTGTGGCACACGGCCATCAATGATGTGCACCGCATTGACACCGCTTTTGGCCGCATCCAGGGCACCGCTGATTTTGGGCAGCATGCCGCCACTGATGGTGCCATCGGCAAACAATTCATCAATGCGGCGTGCACTCAGGTCTGTCAGCAGGTTGCCGGCTTTGTCGAGCACGCCTGGCGTGTTGGTGAGCAATACCAATTTTTCAGCTCTGAGCACACTGGCCAATTTACCGGCCACCACATCGGCGTTGATGTTGTAGCTTTCGTTGTTTTCACCAAAACCAATGGGGCTGATGACGGGAATGAACGCATCGTCTTGCAAAGCTTTGACCACGCTGGGGTCAATGGACTCGATCTCGCCCACTTGGCCCACGTCGTATTCTTTGGAGGGGTCGGCGCTGTCGACCATCTTGAGTTTTCTGGCGCGAATCATGCCGCCATCTCGGCCTGTCAAACCCACTGCCTTGCCACCTGCTTGATTGATGAGGCCCACAATGTCTTGCTGCACTTCGCCAGCCAAGACCCACTCCACCACCTCCATGGTTTCGGCATCGGTCACGCGCATGCCTTGAATGAACTCGCCTTTTTTACCCAAGCGGTTCAAGGCGGTTTCAATTTGAGGACCGCCGCCATGAACCACCACGGGGTTCATGCCCACCAATTTCAAGAGCACCACATCTTCTGCAAAGTCTGCTTGCAAGGCGGGATCGGTCATGGCATTGCCACCGTATTTGATGACCAATGTCTTGCCATGAAACTTGCGAATATAGGGCAAGGCCTGCGCCAAAATTTCTGCTTTGTCGCGTGGCGAAATGTGAGCCAAAGAATCGTTGTCAGTCATGAGGGGCCGTCAAGTTAGAAGCATGCAAGTCAGCGCTTGCTCATTTGAATAGGGGCTTTCAGAGCCGTATTGTGAACACTTTTGACAAAAATAGCACCCACCTGAGATCAAAGTTTATAAAATTTTTGAAAGCAGCGTGTCGACCCCAGTTTGCCAAGCCGGTAATTTAAGTTGGAGCGCATTTTCCAACTTGCTGCAATTCAGTCTGGAATTAAGCGGTCGCGCAGCAGGCGTTGGAAACGCGCTGGTGGGAACGGCGGCCACTTCCTTCGCTGTGTAATGCAAACCAGGCTTGAGAAGTTTGGCCTTGTGCAAAACATATTCTGCGTAGGCGTGCCAGGTAGTTTCGCCGGCTGCTGACAAGTGGTACGTACCTGCCAGGAGCTGCGCTTGCTTCAGACTCAAAGCCGTGATGTCGGCCAACAAGGCTGCGCCGGTGGGGGCGCCAAATTGATCATTGATGACGGCCATCTTCTCGCGCTCTTGCGCCAAGCGCAGCATGGTTTTGGCAAAGTTGCCGCCTTCGGTCCCATAGACCCAGCTGGTTCTGAAAATGACGTGCTTGGCACCTTGCTTGGCAATGCCCTGCTCACCTGCGAGCTTGCTATGGCCGTAAACATTGACCGGCCCCGTGGCGTCCGACTCAACCCACGGTTTTTGGCCCGTCCCATCAAACACGTAGTCGGTGGAAAAATGCACAAGTTCAGCGCCAATGGCCTCACAAGCCCGCGACAGTACCGCTGGCGCCAGTGCATTCACCAAATGCGCAGTGTGCTGATCTGATTCGGCTTTATCGACCGCCGTATAAGCAGCGGCATTAACCACCACATCGGGTCGAAACACGCGCACTGTCTCAGCCAGGCCGTCTAAATTGCTCAGGTCGCCACAATGTGACGTGCTGCTTCTGTCCAGCGCCAGCAGCTCACCCAAAGGTGCCAAGCTGCGCTGCAGTTCCCAGCCTACTTGACCATTTTTGCCCAGCAATAAAATTTTCATGCCGTGTATTGCTTAGAGACCCACTCACGGTAAGCGCCGCTTTGAACGTGCGCCACCCATTCGGCGTTTTCCAAATACCAAGCGATCGTTTTGCGGATGCCCGTCTCAAAAGTTTCGGCAGGCTTCCAGCCCAATTCTTTTTCAAGTTTGCGGGCATCAATGGCGTAACGTCTGTCGTGGCCAGGGCGGTCTTTGACATAAGTGATTTGCTGTGCATAAGTGGCAGCATCTGCGCGAGGGCGCAATTCATCGAGCAATTGACAAACTGTTTTCACAATCTCGATGTTGGGCTTCTCGTTCCAGCCTCCCACGTTGTAAGTCTCGCCCAAACGACCGCCCTCCAAGACACAGCGAATGGCGCTGCAATGGTCTTTCACATAGAGCCAGTCACGCACCTGCATGCCGTCGCCATACACGGGCAAAGGCTTGCCCGCCAACGCATTGACAATCATGAGCGGTATGAGCTTCTCAGGGAAGTGCAGAGGGCCGTAGTTGTTGCTGCAGTTGGTGGTCAGCACGGGCAGCCCATAGGTGTGATGCCAGGCACGAACCAAGTGATCACTGGCCGCCTTGCTGGCGCTGTAGGGGCTGTTGGGCTCGTATTGATGCTGCTCTGTAAACGCCGGGTCTTGGGGCGTCAAACTGCCATAAACCTCATCGGTGGAAACGTGCAAAAAGCGGAACTTGCTTTGGGCTTGCGCTTCCAAATGTTGCCAGTAACCACGCACTGATTCGAGCAAACGAAAGGTGCCCACAATGTTGGTTTCAATGAAATCGCCAGGGCCATGAATCGAGCGATCGACGTGGCTCTCGGCCGCAAAATTCAAGACCGCTCTGGGTTGATGCGCGGCCAATAGTTGAGGCAACAAAGCTGAGTCACCAATGTCACCTTGCACAAACACATGCTGCGGCTTGTTTTTCAAAGAGGCCAAGGACTCCAGGTTGCCCGCATAGGTCAGCTTGTCGAGATTGACAATTTTTTCTTCAGTGTTGGCCACCCAGTCCAATACAAAATTGGCACCGATGAAGCCTGCACCGCCAGTTATCAGCACGGTCATGTTGATTCTTTCTAAAACGATATTTTATAAGCTTGGCAGGCCCTGCGTCTGCGGTTAAAGTGGCTCACTAGAGGATCAACCCAAGAAGTACGGAACGCCCATGGCCACACAGTCAACCAAAAAACCTGCCAAAAGTGCAGCCCCATCAGCCCAAGCCGAGCCCCCTCACAGCGCGGCCTCTCAAGACATTTGGTTGGCCGGCCTGGGTGCCATGGCGCAAGCGCAAGCGCAAGCCCGCGCTCAAGGCAGCAAAGCTTTTGAAAACTTGGTGGCCGATGGCTTGGCCTTTCAGAGAAAGTCACAAGCAGCCGCGCAAGAAAAGCTGCACGAAGCTGCGGCCCATTTCAACCAACTCACCCAAGGTTTGGGCGCAGGCTTGGTTCAGCCCATGGGTGCCAAAGTAGACCGCTTAGAGCATTTGTTTGAAGATCGCGTGGCGCGGGCGCTTAAAAGCTTGGGCTTGCCCACAGCCCAGGAAGTCGCAGATTTGCAAGAGCGCGTCGCCGCGTTAGAAGCGGCTCTCGGTCAAAAAGCCCCTGCCAAATCTAAAAAATCGGCTGCCTAAGCATTCTGCATGGCCAAAAAAGCCCCCCGACGCACCGCCGAGCGAATTGCCACGGTCTCTTTAGACCTGTTCAACCGCTATGGTGAACCCAATGTGTCGACCACCCTCATTTCCTCGGAGTTGGGCATCAGTCCGGGTAATTTGTATTACCACTTCCCTGCCAAAGATCAGTTGGTCAGCCATCTTTTTGACAACTACAAAGAAGACATTCTGAAGTTGTTAGACGCCAGCCAAGATGTGAAAGACGTCGAGGACGCTTGGTTCTTTTTGCATTCCCTGTTTGAACTCATTTGGGCGCACCGGTTTTTGTACCGTGACCTGAATGATTTGCTGTCCAAAAATAGGCACTTAGAAACAAACTTTAAACATATCCTAGAAGTCAAAACCGCATCGCTCAATCACCTGCTACAAGCTTTGGCACGGCAAGGTCACATTCGCAATGAGCCCGATACTTTCAGTACGTTGTCGGCCAGCATGTCGGTGGTCGTCACCTACTGGCTCAGTTACGAATACGTTCGCAACCCTCGTCATGCCATGGAACCCGAAAGTGCAGGCGATGCATTGGCACGTGGTGCACGTCATGTGTTGTTGTTGCTGGCACCGTATTTGGAAGACGCCTCAGAGCGTGCGCACCTGATGCAGCTCACGCAAGCCTATGCAGTGACAGGGACTTAAGCAAACCGAGTTTGCGCGACTTTCAACAAGCCATCAAAAATGAGGCTGTCGACCAGCTCAAATTGAATGGCCATGCTGGGCGCCATTTTCCAGCCCGCGCCACCTGTCATCACGCAATGCGGCACCATGCCGGTGTGTGCTTGCAGATGCTGCACCATGCGCTCACATGCCCCCGCAATGGCATAGGTGCCACCACTGGTCAGTGCATCGCTGGTGTTGGTCGGAAAGGGCCTGACTTCGCCTGTCGGCACGTGAAGGCCCGCGGTGCCCGATTCCAAGGCGCGCAGCATGATGCCGTGACCGGGCAAGATAAAGCCCCCTAAAAATTTACCGTGCTGATCAATCGCCTCCACGGTGACGGCGGTGCCAACCATGACAACCACCAGGGGTTTGACAATGCCTTGGGCCACCATGCGATGCCGTGCACCGACCATCGCCACCCAACGGTCTGAGCCTAGCCTTGTCGGATGATCGTAGCCATTGCTGATACCGCCCTCTTCTGCAGACGACACCACCCACTGCGGCGAAATATCCCAAAGTTCCATTTGCTCTTGCACGCGACGCTTGACGGCATCGCCGGCCACCACGCAACCCAGCATGTGGGTGGGCGCAGGCAAACTGGCCCACGGGCCGTCAGCGAGGGTTTCGATGTTTTCTAAAAATTCGGCGCCCTGGGCCAACACATTGGCTTGGGTATGGGGCCGGTCGTAGAGCGCCCACTTCAAGCGGGTGTTACCGACGTCGATGGCCAAAAATGTCATAGGTGGATGATAAAGAGATTTAAGGGCTTGTAGCCATCCGATG
>JBIKOZ010000114.1:0-5788 GCA_044357745.1 Limnohabitans sp.
AATGATGCCGACGTTAGGCCGAAAGCCTTCGCGGTCAAGCATAATCAAATCCCAAATTTTTAAACTGTGTCCATTATGCACGGACAGTTCTGTGCAACATTAGGACTCACCCTGAGTACGCTTGGAATTAGCCCATGAAAGCCAGTCAATTTTTAATTTCCACCCTCAAAGAAGCGCCAGCAGATGCCGAGGTGGCCAGCCATCAGCTCATGATGCGCGCCGGCATGATCAAGCGCTTGGGCGCCGGCATCTACAACTACATGCCCATGGGATTGCGTGTCATTCGCAAAGTTGAAGCCATCGTGCGCGAAGAAATGAACCGCGCTGGCGCCATTGAAATGACCATGCCTGTGGTGCAACCTGCCGAGCTGTGGCAAGAGACCGGACGCTTTGAAAAGATGGGCCCAGAGCTGTTGCGCATCAAGGATCGCCATGGCCGTGACTTTGTGGTGCAGCCCACCAGCGAAGAAGTGATCACCGATGTAGCCCGCCAAGAACTGCGCAGCTACAAACAATTGCCTAAAAACTTCTATCAAATTCAAACCAAATTTCGTGACGAGCGTCGCCCTCGCTTTGGCTTGATGCGCGGCCGAGAGTTCATCATGAAAGACGCTTACAGCTTTGATCGCGACCCAGTGTCTGCCAAGCAAAGCTACAAGATCATGGCCGATGCCTATCGCAAAATCTTTGACCGCTTTGGTTTGAGCTACCGCGCAGTGGCCGCCGACAGCGGCGCCATTGGCGGCGATTTGAGCGAAGAGTTTCAAGTGATTGCGGCCACAGGTGAAGACGCCATCGTGTTCTGTCCCGAAAGCGATTACGCCGCCAACATGGAAAAGGCGGAGGCTTTGGCGCCAGCGCAGGCGCGTCCTGCCGCGGCCAAACCTCAAACACTCACACCCACACCAGGTAAGAGCACCTGCCAAGATGTAGCGACTTTGTTGAACGTTCCTTTGTCTACTACTGTGAAATCTTTGGTCTTGGCCACCGACGAAACCGATGAGCAAGGCAGCATCAAGGCATCTCAAGTATGGTTGCTGTTGCTCCGTGGCGATCACGACATGAACGAAGTCAAAGTGGGCAAGTTGCCAGGCTTGAATGTCGGCTTCCGTTTTGCCACACTGGCAGAAATTGACGAGTACTTTGGCTGCAAGCCTGGCTACCTGGGCCCTTTGAATTTGAAGAAGCCTTTGAAGGTGGTGGCCGACCTCGAAGTGGCCGTCATGGCCGATTGGATTTGCGGTGCCAACCAACCCGATCACCACATCACGGGTGTGAACTGGGGTCGCGATTTGCCCGAGCCCATGATGGTGGCCGACTTGCGCAATGTGGTGGCCGGCGACATGTCGCCCGATGGCAAAGGTGCTTTGGCCATTGAGCGTGGCATTGAAGTGGGCCACGTGTTTTATTTGGGCACCAAATACAGCCAAGCCATGAACGCGACGTTTTTGGACGAAAACGGCAAGCCGCAGTTTTTAGAAATGGGTTGCTACGGCATTGGCGTGACACGCTTGCCCGCCGCGGCCATTGAGCAAAATCACGATGCCAAGGGCATCATTTGGCCCGACGCCATTGCACCTTTCACGGTGGTCATTTGCCCCATTGGTGCCGACCGCAGTCCCGATGTCAAAGCCGCTTCAGAAAAGCTGTATGCCGACCTCATGGCAGCTGGCGTCGATGTGCTGCTAGACGATCGGGGTGAGCGCCCTGGCGCCATGTTTGCCGATTGGGAGCTCATTGGTGTGCCGCACCGCGTGACGCTGGGCGACCGTGGCCTGAAAGAAGGCAAGGTGGAATACCAACACCGCCGCGACGAAGCTGCCACGGCTGTGGCGCTTGCTGACGTTGCCGCCTTGGTCCTTAGCAAAGTGGCGCAGGCCCACTGAAAGACAAGCGCATGAATTTGCATCGACGCAAATTTTTGCGCCAAGCAATGCAAGGCGGTGGGCGCGGCATGGTTTATTCAAGCCTTGCTGCGCCATCTTTCCTGCTGATTCAGCCCTTCGTTCAGACTGCTTGGGCAGGTAACCAAGCCGAAGAGGCACTCTCCGATTCAGTTCGAACAGCGCTCAGTCAGGCGGTGACGCAGAGTGCGCCGCCAGTGCCAGTTCTCCATACCGCGCTAGAGACAAAGCAGTTCAACGAATGGATGGCCAAAGCCTCGCATCGCTTAAGCCAATGGCTGAAACATCCCGACGATCGCTCTGAGTTTCTGCACACGGTTTGGTATGAAGCGAGGCGCGCCGGTTTGTCTTTGTCATTGGTCTTGGGCTTGATTGAGGTGGAAAGCGCCTTCAGGAAATACGCCATCTCCAGCGCAGGTGCGCGGGGTTACATGCAGGTCATGCCGTTTTGGACGCGCAGCATTGGCGACGGCAACGAAAGCGCCTTGTTTCACACCCAAACCCAACTTCGCTTTGGATGCGTGATCTTGCGTCACATGATGGAACGAGAAAACGGCGATCTGTTTTATGCACTCGGCCGTTACAACGGCAGTCGGGGTCAGCCTGCATATCCCCAAGCTGTGTTTGCAGCCCAAAAAAAATGGCTTCAGTCGGTGGACTGAAACCATTTGTTGATCCAAGCTTCACAAGGGAAGCTTGAAATTGACATGCCGAGTGTGTTTATTCTTTGGGCGTGGTGCCCAGCACTTGAATCAGTTCACCCGATTCGTACATTTCCATCATGATGTCGGAGCCGCCCACAAACTCACCTTTCACATACAACTGAGGAATGGTGGGCCAGTTGCTGTATTCCTTGATGCCGTTGCGAATTTCAGCATCGTCTAGCACATTGACTGTTTTGACTGCCTTGGGATCGACGCCGCAAGCTTTCAGAATTTGAATGGCACGACCAGAGAAACCGCACATAGGGAAGCTGGCGCTGCCCTTCATGAAAAGCAGTACCTCGTTTTGTTTGACCAAATCATCAATGCGGGCTTGGGTATCGCTCATGGGAAATCCTCGTTAACTTTCAATGGGGTGATTATTTCATGTTGGCGGGGTATTTGCAGACAAGGGTCTATTTTTGGCCACCAGAACAACGTTCAATGCCTGCCAAGTCTAATTTGGACTGGACCTGCTTGAATCCGGCTTGTTGAAGGAGGCGTCTGACGGCCGCGGCCTGCTGCCAGCCGTGTTCTAAGAGCAGCCAGCCACCCATTTCCAAGTGATTGGCTGAGTTTTGAACGATGCTTCGGATGTCTTGAAGGCCGTCGGGGCCGCTTGTGAGCGCTTGCAGGGGCTCGTGGGTGAGTTGAGCCAGATGAGGGTCGTGATCTTCAATGTAGGGGGGGTTGGACACCAGTACATTGAATTGACCTTGAACTTGAGAGAGCCAGTTGCTTTGCAGAAAGCTGACTTCCAATGTCAGTTTTTGGGCATTGTGGGCAGCAAGGCTCAAAGCCTCTGAGCTGGTGTCGACGGCCAGGACTTCGGCATTTGGCAGCTGAGACTTGAGTGCCAAAGCGACAGCACCACTGCCAGTGCCTAAATCAAGGTAGCGAGGGTGTTCTAAGCCTTGGCCGCATGCCAAGGCCCATTCCACCAGCAATTCGGTGTCAGCTCTGGGGTCCAGAACTCGCTTGTCGATGGCCAGGGTGAGCCCAAAAAACTCTTTCTGCCCCACGATGTAGGCTACGGGTTCGTGTTGCAGTCTGCGCTGTGCCAATGCTTCAAAGGCTTCAAGCTGCTCTGGCAATACCGCGTCGGTATCGTGCGCCAACAGCCATGCGCGGTCGTGCAGCGATCTGCCTGCAGCATGCAAGAACAGAATCTGCGCTTCCAGTCGGGGCAGTCCCAAGACCTGACCCTGCATTAAGCATTGAGACACGTTCATGATGGCAGGCTAGACTCCAAATCGGCCAGTTGCTCGGCTTGCCTGGCATGCTGAAGGGCTTGGGTGACTTCTTCCAAATCACCTTCCATGATGAAACTCAGCTTGTACAAGGTGAGGTTGATGCGGTGATCGGTGAGGCGGCCTTGCGGAAAGTTGTAAGTCCGAATTCGATCGGACCGGTCACCACTGCCAATGAGGCCTTTGCGCAGCGCCGCATCTTTGGCGGCGCGCTCGCTGCGATCTTTTTCTTGAATGCGTGCCGATAAAACTTGCATGGCTTTGGCTTTGTTGCGGTGCTGGCTGCGATCGTCTTGGCATTCGGCCACGATGCCTGTGGGAATGTGGGTGATGCGCACAGCAGAATCTGTTTTGTTGATGTGCTGACCTCCCGCTCCGCTGGCGCGGTAGGTGTCAATGCGAAGGTCGGCAGGGTTGATGGTGACGGCCTGGGCTTCGTCGGGCTCTGCCAAAACCGCCACCGTGCAAGCGCTGGTGTGAATGCGGCCTTGTGTTTCAGTGGTAGGCACGCGTTGGACACGGTGGCCACCTGACTCAAAGCGCAGGGTGCCAAACACATTGTCACCCTCGATGCGAATCACCACCTCTTTGTAGCCACCCAACTCGCTGGCAGACTCCGACATGATTTCAGCGCGCCAGCCTTTGCGTTCGAAAAACTTGGTGTACATGCGAAGCAAGTCGCCTGCAAAAAGCGCTGACTCGTCGCCCCCCGTACCAGCGCGAATTTCCAAATAAGCAGGTCGCGCATCGTCTGGATCTTTGGGGAGCAACATGCGCTGCAACTCAGCTTCCAATTCGCTCATTTCTTTTGAGGCACTTTGAACTTCTTCACGGGCCATGGCTTGCATATCAATGTCTTCGCTGCTGGTTTCTAGCATGGCATGAGCTGCTTCCAAATCGCTGCTGCGTTCTAAATATCGTGCATAACGTTTGGCCAAAGCACTCACCTCAGCATGCTCACGCGACAGTTTTAAAAACTGATTCATGTCGGCCATGATGTCTTCGCGCGAAAGCAAAAAGTCGAGTTCTTCTAAACGCTGCGTATAGCGCTCTAGCTGGTGACGTAAAAAGGGTTTCATGAATTTTGGAAGCAATTTGAAGGGGCACTGAGTCAATCTCAATGCGGCGCAGGCTTGGGCGAAGGTCGCTAGCGTTCTTTGCGCAAGAAAAGACGTTGAACAGCGTGCGTAGCTTGGGCCACGTGTTCGGGATCTGCTTCTCTCAGTTCTGCCATGGCGCCATGCAGCATCTTTTGGGTCAAACCGCGTGAAAGTGCTTCCAAGACTTTTTCTGGGTCCTCACCCTTTGCCAACAATTTGCGGGCACGGGCCATTTCAGCCTCGCGCCATTCGTCGGCTTGCGCATTGAGTTGCTGGATGAGTGGGACGCTACCCCGTTGATGCATCCAGTGCAAGAAGCTTTGCACCCCCGCGTCAATGATCACCTCGGCTTCTGCCACGGCAGCTTGCCGATGCGCTTGACCGGTTTGAATCACACTGGCCAAGTCATCAACGGTGTAGAGGTAGACGTCTTCGAGAGATTTCACTTCGGGTTCAATGTCGCGCGGAACAGCCAAATCCACCATGAACATGGGCCGATTGCGGCGTTTTTTCAATGCCCGCTCTACAGCACCCAAGCCGATCAAGGGCAAAGTGCTTGCGGTGCAACTGATGACGGCATCAAACTCATGCAGCCGATCTGGCAGTTCAGACAGGCGCATGACTTCCGCACCATATTGATCGGCGAGTTTTTCACCGCGGTCCATGCTGCGGTTGGCAATGGCCATGCTGTGTGGGTTTTTGGCCGCAAAGTGGGTCACCACTAACTCAATCATTTCACCGGCGCCCACAAACAAAACTTTGATTTTGGTGAGGTCTTCAAAAATTTGACCCGCCAAGCGAACGGCTGCGGCCGACATGCTGATGGAGTGAGC
>JBIKOZ010000115.1:0-5782 GCA_044357745.1 Limnohabitans sp.
TCACAGGGTTTGAAGCCCGAGAGATCAAAGAGTGCAGTTATGCTAGGCGGGTGAATTACGCTCAGCTTTTATTTCCTGATTTTTCCCTTATTTTGTGCGGGTACTTTCTGTGCCGCTATACGGCTTTAAACCGTCCGGTGTGGCAAAGCGCAGAAAGCTTGGTGTATTACTTTTTGTTTCCAGTTCTGCTGTTTCACTCGATCGTCAAAAGCCCGCTTGACGTCCACGCAGCCTCCAGCTTCTTGATGGCGGGCATCACCATGGGACTGATGGGCATTGCTTTGACCTACAGCCTGCCCTATTGGCCTTGGATCGGTGCCAAATTGGACCGCCGAGACTATGCCGGGAGCGCCCAAATCGCATTCCGCTTCAATTCCTTTATTGCATTGGCCTTGGTTGAACGTTTAGAGGGAAGCTCAGGATTGCTGCTCATTTCAGTGCTCATTGGCTTTTGTGTGCCCCTCTACAACGTGGCGGCTGTCTGGCCCATGGCTCGGCATGGCCAAAGCGGGTTTTGGCGAGAACTCGTTCGCAACCCCCTGATTCTGGCGACAACAAGCGGATTGGCGTTTAATTTACTGGGATTCAGCGTGCCCTTGGGGTTGGACCCCACCTTGTCACGCATTGGTGCGGCCTCCTTGGCCTTGGGGCTCATGTGCGCGGGTGCAGGCTTGGAAATCAAAGCCTTGAATCACGGCAAACTGATGGGAACGCTTGTTCTCAGCATCAGGCACCTGCTGTTGCCCTGCTTTGCCTGGGCACTGGCACAAATTTTTGAACTCAACGATTTACAAACCACCGTTTTGCTGATTTTTTCGGCCTTGCCAACCGCTTCCACTTGCTATGTCTTAGCTTCCCGCATGGGCTACAACGGGCCGTATGTCGCAGGCTTGGTGACCCTTTCCACCCTGCTTGGTGTCTTGAGCCTGCCCTTCGCATTGGGCGTTTTACGCACGCTTCACTACTGAGCGCTTTGCTGCAAAGACCAAGCCACTTGCTCTTGGACCACGGGGTCTGGATGGTCTTGCCAGCGTTGCAGTGCATCCTTCAAAGTTTGTCGTTCGTGTGCAGGCAGCGCAGAAGTCTCTGACAAGGCATTTCCAGCCGCCAAGGACACATTTCGCAACCAGCGCGTGTGGCCAATGCGGCGAATGGCACTGCCCTCGGTCTGCCGTAAAAATGTCGGTTCATCCCAAGCCAACAAGTCTGCCAGGGAAGGTTCTGTCAAATGTTCACGTGCCTCGAAGTCAGGCAAGGGACTGCGTTGCGCAAATTTATTCCAGGGACATGCCCACTGGCAATCATCACAGCCATAAATCCGATTGCCAATCAAGGCTCTGAATTCAAGGGGAATAGGTCCTTCATGCTCAATCGTGAGGTAAGAGATGCAGCGTCTTGCGTCCAACTGGTAAGGCGCCACAATGGCTTTGGTGGGGCACAAGTCGATGCACGCCGAGCAGGTCCCACAGTGGTCCGATACGGGGGGTGTCAACGGCAAGGCCAAATCGACAAACAGCTCCCCTAAAAAGAAGAAAGAACCCGCCTCTCTTTGCAACACCAATGTGTTTTTGCCGCGCCAGCCCTGACCGCTGCGCACGGCCAATTCGGCTTCCATCACGGGCGCCGAATCAGTGAACACACGGTGTCCGAAGGGTCCCAAAATGGCAGCCATGCGCTCTTGTAGCTTTTGCAAGCGACTGCGCAAGACCTTGTGATAGTCACGCCCCCTGGCATACACAGAGACCACGCCCAGTTGGGATTGGGTCAGGGTTTGGCGCTCAGTCTCAGCCGACAGCTCACCCGCATTCCCAGGCAAATAGTCCATCCGAACGGTGATCACACTGACCGTTCCTGGCACCAATTCAGCCGGCCTTGCGCGTTTCAAGCCATGGCTTGCCATATAGTTCATGCTGCCGTGGAATCCTGCGGCCAGCCAGGCCTGTAATCCCGACTCGGCTTCAGATAAATTAACACCTGTCACGCCAATTTGAGAAAATCCCTGTTCCAGGGCTGCAGATTGCAACTCAGACCATAAAGCCGCAGGGTCCATAGAACCTGCCTGCGATGCACTAGAAAGAGATTGATGAGCGGTATTCACCCAGCGATTGTAGGAACTTCCGAGCCTCTTGGTACGGCGCGCTGGCTTTGGTCGGATGAATCTGCCACACAAGCCTTTGCGCAAGCTTTGGCACAGCACGCCCCTCTGCAAAATGCTTACATCGAACTGGTGGGTGATTTAGGTGCCGGGAAAACCACCTTCGTGCGCCATTTATTGCAAGCTTTGGGTGTCCATGGCCGCATCAAAAGTCCTACCTATGCCGTGGTGGAGCCCCACGCGGGCATTCACCCTGTGAGCCAACAGCCGCTGGCCATTTGGCATTTTGATTTCTATCGTTTCAATGACCCGCAAGAGTTTGAGGAAGCAGGTTTTCGTGATTTGTTTGCCAGTGTTGCTTTGAAAATTGCCGAATGGCCTCAACAAGCGCAAGGCATGCTGCCCGAGCCAGACTTACAATTAAAGATTCAAATGGATGATCAGGAAGCGCGCCATGTTCAAGTCGATGCGCGCACACCAGAGGGCCTGCTTATTCTGCAAGGTTTGTTAACCAATTTTCCAGCCAAGACTTCGCCCCCCTTCTGCGCAGCCACCGCCCATGAAAATTCAACGACGTGATTGGCTTCAGGTTTCTAGCTTGGCCTTGCTTTTAGGCTGGGCAGATATTAGCAAGGGCGCTAGCCTGCTGGCGGTCAGGGTGTGGCCGGCCAGAGATTACACGCGGGTGACGCTGGAGTCAGATGTCGCCCTGAAAACCAAATACACTTTTGTTCCCTCGCCCCCAAGACTGGCCATTGACATTGAAGGTTTGGAGTTAAATCCTGCTATCAAGGAATGGGTCGGCAAAATCAAGCCTGACGATCCCAACATCACAGGCGTGCGTGTGGCGCAAAACAGCCCAGGTGTGGTTCGCATGGTGTTCGATTTAAAGTTGGCCGTCCAGCCGCAAGTTTTTGCGCTCGCCCCGGTCGGTGCCTATCAACATCGCTTGGTTTTGGACTTGTACCCCAGCTCGCCAGTCGACCCGCTTGAAAGTTGGATCGCAGAGCGAACGCAAAACAATGACCCCTTAGGGGATTGGTTGAACAAGCAAGTCCAACCTCAGCTTAACTCTGGTGCGACGGCTCCTAGCCCCCCAACGCCGAGTCTAGGAAACCCTGCGCCTGCGAGTCCTTCTGCCATTCCAGACTCAACGACACCGGTCACGGATCGATTGATTGTGGTGGCCATCGACCCCGGCCATGGCGGCGAAGACCCAGGCGCTGTCGGTCCGAATGGCACCAAAGAAAAAGATGTCGTCCTGCAAATTGCACTGAAGATTCGCGATCGAATCAATGCAAGCAGCGTCAAGGGCAGCCCCATGCGCGCCTACCTGACACGGGATGCCGATTACTTTGTACCTTTGCATGTGCGCGTACAAAAAGCGCGGAAAGTACAAGCCGATTTATTTGTGAGCGTGCATGCCGATGCATTTTTCACGCCCAATGCAAAAGGGGCCAGTGTGTTTGCGTTGAGTCATGGCGCAGCAACCAGTAGCTCAGCACGCTGGATGGCCTCGCAAGAAAACAAAGCAGATCTAATTGGGGGCATGAACTTGGGCGTGAAAGATTCGCAATTACAACAAGCGCTTCTTGACATGAGCACCTCCGCACAAATCAAAGACAGTTTGAATTTGGGGGGTGCTATTCTTCATGAAATTGGCAGCGTCGGTAAGTTGCACAAGCCGAGGGTAGAACAAGCCGGTTTTGCAGTATTGAAGGCACCCGACATCCCCAGTGTCTTGGTCGAAACCGCCTTCATCAGCAACCCCGATGAGGAAGCGAAACTTTCCGATCCCAACTATCAAAACAACATCGCCGATGCGCTGGTGAAAGGATTGAAAAAATACTTCGAACGCAATCCGCCATTGGCGCGCAAGCGTTCGACCTGAACATCAAGTTCGCCGAGACCGCCAAGCACCCCAAAGTGCGAGAAGTCCAGGTATGAAAATCAGGGCCCAAATTATTTCACTGAGATGGGCTTTGACAAAAGCAGTTTCACCAAACAAATAACCGGCCACCGTCAAGCCGCAAACCCAAATCAAAGCGCCCAATATGTTGTAGGCAACGAAACGCGAAGGCGTCATGGCGGCCACGCCCGCTACAAAGGGCACAAAAGTCCGAACAAAGGGCATGAACCTGGCAAGTACGATGGTGATGCCGCCGTAGGTTTCGTAAAAATCATGGGCTTTGTCAAAGGCAGATCGACTGAAAAAACGAGAATTTTCCCATTGGAAAACTTTGGGTCCGAAATAACGACCCAAGCGGTAATTAACTTGATCTCCCAACACGGCAGCCACGAACAACAAACCCATCACCCATGGCAAATTCAATAACCCGACACCACACAGTGTGCCCACGACAAACAAAAGTGAGTCGCCAGGCAAAAAAGGCATGACCACCAGACCCGTTTCCACAAAAATAATGAGAAATAAAAGGGCGTAAACCCAAGCGCCATAGTCAGCTACAAATGTCGCTAAATAGCGATCCACATGCAGCACAAAATCAATTAATTGCATCAGTGTGTCCATCCCCCCATTATCTCAGTCTTGGGTGACATCTCAGGCAGTCGGCAAGCTGAGGCCCGATGCACCTACAATTTGAGCATGTCAGAGTCCCCAACCCGTCGCGCCATTCGTGAATTGCCAGATGTGCTGATCAGTCAGATCGCCGCTGGAGAAGTCATTGAACGCCCTGCCTCCGTCGTCCGTGAATTGGTCGACAACGCCTTGGACGCGGGCGCCAGCCACATTAGCCTGCGTTTATTGGGCGGCGGCATTCGACTTATTTCTGTAGAAGACGATGGCTGTGGCATTCCTGTGGCGGAACTGCCCATCGCCTTGAAGCGGCATGCCACAAGCAAAATAAACAGCCTGAAAGATTTAGAGTCCGTGGCGACCATGGGTTTTCGGGGCGAAGCATTGGCCGCTGTCAATTCTGTGTCTGAAATGAGCCTTCTCTCACGCACAGCAGACGCTCCAAATGCCTTTATCCTAGAGGGCCAAACGGGTGAGATCAAGCCTGCAGCCCGGGCAGTGGGCACCACGGTTGACGTGAAGGAGTTGTTTTTTTCAACCCCAGCACGGCGTCATTTTTTGAAGTCAGAAAGCACCGAACTTGGGCATTGCGTTGAAGCCGTCCGGCGGCACGCGCTGGCCAGACCCGAGGTGAGCTTTTCCATTTGGCACGAGGGAAAAATTGTGGCTCAGTGGCGAGGCCATGCAGGCGAGTCGGGCTGGAATCAACGACTGGCCGATGTGCTCGGTGAAGATTTTGTCACCGATTCTGTCAACATTGATTTCCAGTCAGGACCGGTGCATGTGAGAGGTCGGGCAGGTACGCCTGATGCCGCTCGCGCCCGAGCCGATCAACAGTTTGCCTACGTCAATGGCAGATTTGTGCGTGACAAAGTCATCACCCACGGCGCGCGGAGTGCTTATGAAGATGTCCTCCACGGTCAACGCCAGCCGGTCTATGTGTTGTATGTGCAAATGGACCCGAGCCGTGTAGATGTCAATGTGCACCCCACCAAAATTGAAGTTCGCTTTAGGGAAAGTCGTGAAGTTCACCAGGCCATGCGTCATGCCATTGAAAGCGCCCTGGCCGTTCCTCGAGCACAACGACTTGCGAATGGCGAGACCTCTTCCTTCATGCGTGCTGGCCAGACCGCCGCGCCACCTTCTTTTTT
>JBIKOZ010000116.1:0-5780 GCA_044357745.1 Limnohabitans sp.
CTGCAGCGGCCGCGCCACAACCTGCAGCTGGCAAAACCACCAACAACACCGATCCCTTCACTTATTTTGTTCAAGCGGGCGCTTATAAATCGGCTGCCGACGCAGATGCCCAAAAAGCAAAGTTGTCCATGATGGGCATTGAAGCCAAAGTGAGCGAGCGCGAGCAAGCAGGCAGAAGTATTTTCAGAGTCAGAAGTGGGCCCTTTGATGACAAAGATCAGGCCGAAAAAATCAAAGCTCGTTTAGATTCAAGCGGTATGGATGCGGCATTGGTCCGCGTCCAAAAATAAGCTGCATCCAACCTCTCATTTTTATCAGGAGCGTCAACATGAAACGTCGTGAATTTTCTTGGGCCACCCTGGGTGCGGCGGCCAGCGCCATTGGCTTTAACAACGCCGCCTGGGCACAAGGCCCCGCCAAGTTTTTACCGGGCAAGGATTACATCAAGTTAGACCGGACCATTGCCACGGCCTCTGAAGCGGGGAAAATTGAAGTCATTGAATTCTTTTGGTACAGCTGCTCCCACTGCAATGCCTTTGAGCCCACCTTTGCACAATGGGTCAAAAACGCACCCAAAAATGTGGTGGTGAACCGAATTCCTGTGGCATTTCGCGAAGACTTTGCGCCGCAGCAACGTTTGTTTTTCACCTTAGAAGCCATGGGCTTGCTCGAGAAAATACACATCAAAGTTTTCCAAGCGATTCACGTAGAGCGTTTGGCCTTGAATACCGATGCCAGCATTTTGGCCTGGGTTGAAAAACAAGGGGTCGACAAAAATAAGTTTGCTGACATTGCCAAATCATTCGGTGTGGCCAGCAAACTCAAACGTGCCGTGCAATTACAAAACGATTTCAAAATTGAGGGCGTTCCCTCTTTGGGAGTCGCGGGCAGGTTTTACGTCGATGGCACCTTGGCGGGCAACATGGAGCGGGCGTTGCAAGTCACCGAGTCCTTGTTGTCTCAAGTTCGCCAAGGTCGCATCTGATCTTTTTAAAGGTGTTGCACATCAGCCCGCTTCGGCGGGTTTTTTTATGAATTTTCTTCCAAACAGATGTGTTTCCCCTCTGAGCACCTACAATAAAGCAAGATTCGCGCCTTTATGAAACTCAAGTTCATTCGATTGTCATTTGCTTTGATCACCGTCCTCACGGTGGTGGGCGTGTCTGCCGAAAAAGCAGACCGAGACAAGCCCATGAACATTGAGGCCGATGCCTTGAAGTATGCCGACCAACAGCAATTGACCACGTTCACAGGCAAAGTTCACATGACCAAGGGCAGCTTGGTTTTAAAAGCGGCACGCATGGAAGTGAAGCAAGACGGCCAAGGTCATCAGGTTGCCAAGTTATGGGCCGAGCCCGGCGAAAGGGTCTTTTTCCGCCAAAAACGTGAAGGCCTCAACGAATACACAGAGGGAGAGTCTGAAACCGTCATTTACGACAGCCAAGCCGACACGATCACCCTGACCTCCCGCGCTGAAATACGCTTGCTGCGAGGCAGTGTGGTGGCAGACCGCATACAAGGCCATCAAATTTTGGTGAACAACACCACCGAGGTGTTTTCTGTTGACGGCAAACCCAGCACCGCATCAGGCAACGGTGCAGGCAGTGGGTCTGGCAGCCAGCGCGTGAAGGCAACCATCACCCCTCGCGTCAAAGTCAATGAACCCACCTCACCTCCGGCGGGCATGCAACTCAAGCCAAGCCAGCGCATTGGCGCTGACAAGCCATGAACCCGAAGTCTGAAGCCAGCAGCTTAGAAGCGCGTCATCTGCAAAAGTCGTATGGCAGTCGTCAAGTGGTGTTTGATGTTTCTGTCAAAGTTCAAAAGGGCGAAGTGGTGGGTCTACTGGGGCCCAATGGCGCAGGTAAAACGACTTCCTTCTACATGATTGTGGGCTTGGTGCGCAACGATGGCGGCCACATATTGATTGATGGTGAAGACGTGACGCGCATGCCCATACACCGCCGATCGCGCATGGGGCTTTCATATTTGCCACAAGAGGCTTCTATTTTTAGAAAACTCACCGTCGCCGAAAACGTTCGTGCGGTCTTGGAATTGCAACTCAATGACGATGGACATTCTTTAAGTGAAGCTGAAATCAGCGAACGCTTGAATGGGCTTTTGAAAGATTTGCGCGTAGAACATCTGTACGACTCACCTGCCTTGGCTTTGTCGGGTGGAGAACGCCGCCGTGTTGAAATTGCACGCGCTTTGGCCACAGGTCCCCGCTTCATATTGCTGGACGAACCTTTTGCCGGCATCGACCCGATTGCGGTCATTGAAATTCAACGCATCATTGCCTTTTTGAAAGAGCGCGGCATTGGTGTGCTCATCACCGATCACAATGTTCGCGAAACTTTGGGCATTTGCGACCACGCTTACATCATCAGCGAAGGCCGTGTACTTGCAGAAGGCACGCCGCAAGACATTGTCAGCAATGCTGATGTGCGCCGTGTTTATCTCGGCGAACACTTCCGAATGTGATGGCTGAAAACACATGAAGCAAAGCCTGTCACTTCGGATGTCCCAGCACTTGGCGCTCACGCCACAGTTGCAACAATCCATTCGGCTGCTTCAACTCTCCACCTTGGAGTTGAGTCAAGAAGTTGAGCAAATGCTCGATGAGAATCCATTTCTTGAGCGCAGCACCGAAGAAGCGCCGCAAGAAGATTTTGGCCTACCAGAAGCCGACGCCCGCGTCAGCTTAGGAGACCGAGTTTCCGAAGCCGCCACCGATGCAGGGGCTGACTCGCGTGATGCCGCCAGCGAATCCACCGCCTCTGTTTCAAACGACGAAGCCGTGACCGATGTGGCCGACAGTTGGGATGGCGATGGCAGCGTTGAGATGGCACCCGACGACAGCGAATGGGGCACCGATGCAGGCGCGCGAAAGAACAACACCAACAACGACTCAGAAGGCGCCGATGCCATTGAGTTGGCGCGCGGCTTGGGTTCTCTCACAGACTATTTGCATCGACAAGCTTTGTCGATGCGCTTGTCTGAAATTGATCGCGCGGCCTTGCGTTTCCTCATCGAGTCTTTGAACGACGATGGCTATTTAGAAGACAGTCTAGAGTCACTGGCGCAAGGCTTGGCAGGCACCGACGACATCGAGCAACTGGAAGAGTTGGTACACCGCTTCACAGTCGCTTTGAGCCTGTTGCAATCCTTAGAGCCAGTGGGCATTGGCGCACGCGACTTAGGTGAATGTTTGCGCATTCAACTCAAGGCGATTCTGAAAGATGAACCCGATCACGAAGTCGCAGCAGCCGGTCTGAAAATTTGCGCGCTGCCTTTGGAATTATTGGCCAAACGCGACTTCAAACGTCTGGCTGTGCAGTGCGGTGAAGAAGAATCTCTTGTCAAACTGGCGCTCACCTACATCACACGCTTAGAGCCTAAACCTGCACGCCCATTTGCCAATGCTGAGCAGCATGTGATCGTGCCCGACGTCTTGGTGATTGGCACACGCAAAGGCGGCGAACCGCACTTCAGAGTCCAGCTCAATCCCGATGTGATGCCCAAGCTGCGCGTGCATGACATTTACGCCAATGCGTTGCGCGGCGGCAAAGGTGAGGCGCATTTGGGTTTGCAACAACGACTGCAAGAAGCACGTTGGTTCATTAAAAATATTCAACAGCGTTTTGACACCATTCTGCGCGTGTCTACCGCCATTGTGGAACGTCAACGCAACTTCTTCATTCATGGCGAACTGGCCATGCGGCCTTTGGTGTTGCGCGAAATTGCCGACGAATTGGGCTTGCACGAGTCCACCATCAGCCGCGTGACAACTGCCAAATACATGACCACCCCCATGGGCACCTTTGAGCTGAAGTTCTTCTTTGGCTCAGGTCTTGGCACCGACAGTGGCAGTGCGGCCTCGAGTACTGCGGTGCGTGCCTTGATCAAACAATTGGTCGCAGCAGAAAATCCCAACAAACCTCTCTCAGACAACCAACTGTCTGAAATGCTCAAAGAACAAGGCATCGATTGCGCGCGGCGTACCGTGGCCAAATACCGTGAGGCGCTCAAAATTGCGCCCGCCAACTTGCGTAAAACTTTGTGAACTCGCTTCAACTCTTTATGCCCTGCGCCGCCGGCGTTGAAGGCTTGCTGGCCGACGAGGTGCACCAGCTCACGGGCCTCACGGGCAATGACTTGCTCACAGGCCGCGGCGGTGTGATGGCCAATGCCTCATGGCGCGATGCCATGCGCCTTAACTTACACAGCCGGCTTACACAGCGTGTGCTGATTCAACTCTCCCAAACTTTTTATCGAAGCGAAAAAGATTTGTACGAAGCGGCCAGCGCCGTGGCTTGGGAAATTTGGTTCACCACACAACAAACTTTCAAGATCGAAATCACAGCGCAGCACAGTCCGCTGACCAGCCTCAACTTTGCGGCGCTCAAAATCAAAGATGCCGTAGCCGACCGATTTCGCGAAAAACGCGGAGAACGTCCTGATGTGAACACCCAGTGGCCCGATGTGCGCATTTATGTTCACCTCACCACTGACAGCTGCACGCTATACATAGACACCTCTGGCGAGCCCTTGTTCAAACGCGGTTGGCGCGAGGACAAAGGCGATGCACCCCTCAAAGAAACGTTGGCCGCCGCCATGCTGGCCGCTAGCGGCTGGGATGCACACACACCCTTGTACGACCCCTGCTGCGGCAGCGGAACCATCGCCATTGAAGCTGCACAAATTGCCTGCGGCATTGCGCCCGGCATTCTGCGCCGTTTCGGTTTTGAAAAATTATTACCCTTTCAACCGCACGTCTGGCAAGCTCTGCAAAACGATGCCCGAGAACAAGAGCACGAACCCACCGCCGAAATACACGCCAGTGATGTCGCCTTCCGCATGGTTGATTTCACGCAACGCAATGCCGAGCGTGCAGGCGTAGGCCAAGTGGTGCAAGCCCGTGGTGGCGATGCGCTCCAGCGTATGCCGCCTTGCGAAATACCTGGACTCATGCTGCTCAACCCGCCTTACGGGGAACGCATTGCAGCGGCGGGTGTGGCTGGTGTTTCAAGCATGGGCAGGGCTCGAGAAATTGCCGAAGGCGAAGATGGCGGCGAGTTCTTCTCGCAGCTGGCCTCCCATTGGAAGAAAAACTACAACGGCTGGACGGCATGGATGCTCACACCCGACTTGAAGCTGCCCACCAAAATGCGCCTCAAAGAATCGCGTCGCGTGCCCATATGGAACGGCCCCATTGAATGCCGCATGTTCCGCTTCGACCTCATGAAGGGATCCGTGCGTGACAAGCTCTGAGGCTCAAGCACAGGCGGCAACAACAGGCAGAGTACAGGCTTGGGTCATCGACACCAACATCGTGCTCGATTTGTGGCTGTTTGAAGACCCTGCCACAGAGCCCCTCAGAGCAGCACTTCAAAGCAAACGCATTTCTCATTTGGCCACCGCCAGCATGCGCGACGAACTGGTGCGCGTGCTCACCTATCCCCACATCATCAAACGCATGGTCAAGTCTCACATTCAAGCGCAAGACATTTTGATGCGCTTTGATGAACACTGCATGGCAGCTGAGCCTGCTGCCAAAGCGGCCTGTACTTGCAAAGATCCTGATGATCAAAAGTTCATCGACTTGGCCGTCGCACATGCAGTGCCCTTGCTTAGCAAAGACGCTGCCATTTTGTGCATGAAGAAGCGCTTGTTTCAATTTGGCGTTCTGCTAAACCCTGACCACCTACCTGCACATTGACCGCCTTGCGGATTCAAGGCAGGCTCATTTCCTTTGAAAACTGAACCTCCTCATGACC
>JBIKOZ010000117.1:0-5748 GCA_044357745.1 Limnohabitans sp.
CACCATGCGCGGTACGTTGCCGGCTTTGCGCAAACCGTCTAACAACAAGCGAGTGCTGTCTAGGTTGGAGCGCATGCCAAGATCAAAGTCTTGTTCGCATTCACCCGACACGGCCGAGGCCAAATGAAATACACCGTCAAAGCCGCTTTGAAACAAAACGCCTTGTTCCAGCATGGGGCCAGCGTGACCTTTGACGCGCGGGTCGGCCAGCAAATCGGCGGGCGCCGGGAACAGGTCGGCAATGTGAAGCGCTGTCACTTTTTGGCCGTTGAGCTCGCCCTTTTTGAGAATTTCACGGGCCAGGCGTGCGCCCAAAAATCCTGCGCCACCGGTGATCAATAATTTCATGATGAATGCTTTCTAAGGTTAAACGGGCTTGGCTCAATGGTTGTCTTTGGGCACAAAGGCGCCGCGTTTGCCGACCAAGAAATCGAGATCGCAGCCATCGTCCGCTTGCAAAACAGTGTCCACATAAAGTTTCCAATAGCCAGACTTTAATGGCGGTTCTGGGCGGACCCATTTGGTCAAACGAGCTTTCAATTCTTCGTCACTGATGAGCAATTGCATTCTTCGCTCTGGTACGTTGAGTTCAATCATGTCGCCATTTTGAACCACGGCCAATGGTCCGCCGTCGGCCGCTTCTGGTGTTGTGTGTAAAACCACAGTGCCATAAGCCGTGCCACTCATGCGCGCATCGCTGATGCGCACCATGTCGGTAATGCCCTTGCGCAAGACCTTGGGGGGGAGGGGCATGTTGCCCACTTCGGCCATGCCGGGGTAGCCCTTGGGGCCGCAGTTTTTGAGTACCAAGATGCAGTTTTCATCTACGTCTAGGGACTCATCGTCGATGCGTTTGTGAAAGTCATCGCTGTCTTCAAAGACCACAGCACGTCCTGTGTGCACCATGAGTGCAGGTGTGGCCGCACTGGGCTTGATCACGGCGCCGCGTGGCGCCAAGTTGCCGCGCAAGATGGCAATGCCTGCTTTTTCTTTGAAGGGTGCCGCAATTGTTTTGATGACCCGCGGATCGTAGTTCTCTGCGCTGGCCACGTTTTCGGCCACGCTCTTGCCGCTCACGGTCAAGATGTCTTTGTGTAAAAACTGTTGAATCTCTTTCATCACGGCTGGCAGACCACCGGCGTAACAAAAGTCTTCCATGAGGTGATCGCCAGAAGGTTGTAGATTCAAAATGTTGGGCATGTCGCTGCCCAATTTTTCGAAGTCGTCAATGGTCAGTTGAATGTTCAGGCGGCGCGCAATGGCAATCAAGTGAATCACCGCATTGGTAGAGCCGCCAATGGCCGCCAAAGTGCGAATGGCGTTTTCAAATGCTTCGCGTGTCAGAATTTGAGAAATTTTCACATCCTTGTGAACCATGTCCACAATGCGTCGGCCTGATTCGCGCGCCAACACGTTGCGGCGGCCATCCACTGCGGGGTAGGCTGCATTGCCTGGCAAGCCGATTCCCAAGGACTCCACCATGCTGGCCATGGTGCTGGCCGTGCCCATGGTCATGCAGTGGCCATGACTGCGGTGCATGCAGCTTTCGGCTTCAAAGAAATCTTGCAGTTTGAGGGTGCCTGCGCGCACTTGTTCGCTCATGCTCCACACGCCTGTGCCAGAGCCGAGTTCTTGGCCGCGCCATTTGCCATTCAACATAGGGCCGCCCGAGACGCCAATGGTAGGCAAGTCAACGCTAGACGCACCCATGAGCAATGAAGGCGTGGTTTTGTCGCAGCCCATCAAAAGCACAACGCCATCGATAGGGTTGCCGCGAATACTTTCTTCGACATCCATCGAAGCCAAGTTGCGATACAGCATGGCTGTTGGACGCAGCAGCGTTTCACCCAAAGACATGACGGGGAATTCAAGTGGGAATCCGCCTGCTTCGTAAACACCAATTTTCACTTGCTCGGCCAAGGTGCGAAAGTGTGAGTTACAGGGCGTGAGTTCGCTGAAGGTGTTGCAAATGCCAATGACAGGACGGCCATCGAATTGATCGTGTGGCACGCCTTTGCCCTTGACCCAGCTTCGGTAAGCAAAGCCATCGCGGTCTTGGCGGCCAAACCATTGTTGGCTGCGCAGTTCTTCGGGTTTTTTCTTGGGGCTTTGTGTCATGGGAATTTGCTTTAGAGTGAGGGGTGATTGATTTCAGAAATACTATCGTATGATGATAAGGTAATTGCACGGATTTGTGCAAACATCGGCACTCGTGCAAACCCTCAATCCTGCCACCCACGGCAAAAGTGGCGCTTTCTTTATGACCTGGAGATTTTCAACATGACCCTTATCTATCCAGAAGTTGTGGTGACCTCACGCATTCCCCCATTTCTCACGACCGGCTTGCAAGAGAAATTTGTTGTTCATGAGCGTGACCACATCCGCGATCGCCAAGTGTTTGGCCGAGTGCGCGCTTTGGTGGGCGGTGGTGAAGCCAAAATTGACGGGGCTTATATGGCCTTGTTCCCTGCGCTGGAAATGATTTCTGTGTGTGGTGTCGGCTACGATGGCATTGATGTGGCGGCGGCCAAAAAGCGCGGCATCATGGTGACGCACACTCCTGAAGTATTGAACGACGATGTGGCCGATTTGGCCTTGGGTTTGCTGTTGTCTGTCGCGCGGAAAATTCCTGCAGCCGATCGATTTACACGCAATGCCGATTGGCTGGATGGTCCGTTCCAACTCACCCGCAAATTGACCGGTGCCAAGTTGGGTCTGGTGGGCATGGGGCGCATTGGTCAAGCCATTGCAAAGCGCGCCGCCGCGTTTGACATGGACATCAGTTACACCTCGCGCCATCCTCGCACCGATGTTTCTTATAAGTATGTCGCCAACCCCACGGCCTTGGCGGCTGAAGTGGATTACATGGTGGTCATTACCCCAGGCGGCGCCGCCACTAAAAACCTGATCAATGCCGAGGTGCTGAAGGCCTTAGGCCCGCAAGGCTTTTTGGTGAACGTGGCGCGCGGCTCAGTCGTTGATCAAGCAGCGTTGATTGAGGCCCTGCAAAAGAAAATGATCGCAGGGGCAGGCCTCGATGTCTACGTGGATGAGCCCAACGTGCCGGCGGAATTACGCAAGCTGGACAACGTTGTGCTGACCCCCCACATGGCCAGCGGCACGGTTGAAACTCGCAAAGCCATGTCGGCTTTGGCCTTGGCCAATTTGGAGGCTCACATGGCCGGCCAGCCCGTCATATCACCCGTGCCTGAATGCCGTAGCTGACACTTCTTTCGAGTTCTGCAATGTTCAAAAAATTGACCCTGGATTCGAATGATCAAAAACGTTCACGGCAATACGGTTGATTTTTTAGGCGAGGCCATCGTCGGCGGTCAGTACCCTGTGGGTGGCAGTTTGCCGCCAGAACCGGTTCTGTGTGAACGATTGGGCGTCAGTCGCACCGTGATTCGGGAGTCGGTCAAATCTCTGGTGGCCAAGGGCCTTATCTTTACGGGCCCCAAGGTGGGCACGCGCGTTTTGCCTGAGGAGCAATGGAACTGGTTCGATCCCGATGTCATCGCATGGCAAGCCAAGGCAGGTCTAACTGCAGAATTTTTGCGCGACCTTCAGGAGTTGCGCAAAGTTGTAGAACCTGCCGCGGTGCGCTTGGCGGCAGAGCGCGCCACTGCAGCCGACATCGACGGCGTCTCTGCTGCCTTTGCCGGTATGAAAAAAGCCATCGAAGAAGGCGGCGATTACGTCACACACGACATGCACTTTCACACGGGCATGTTGGTAGCTTCGCACAACCGAATGTTGGTGCAAATGAGCAAGGCCTTGGGCGCTTTGCTTCGAACCAGCTTTGAAATTTCGACCACCCGCAAAGATGCACCCAAAGCGTCCTTACCCTTGCACAAGGCAGTTCTGGATGCCGTGATCGCCCAAAACCCTGACAAAGCCGAAAAGGCCATTCGCGTTTTGATTGAAGGTGCGCACCAAGACATGGAGCATGTTTTAAACTCACGACGCAAATTACCCACCCTGTCGGGACCTGCAAAACTGATCAAAGCGCCTTAAGCCAAACTATTTCACAGAGACCCTACCACCATGACTAACTTCACCAAGGTGATTCTGTTCACTGACACCGACGGCAAGGCCCGATTCAAGGAGGAAACTTTGGCATTCAGCCAGGGTACGCCGCAGAGTCAGTTGTCTGAAATTTTTTCAGCAGAGGGCTACCAGTTGCGCTTTAGTCCGGTTGGATTTCGCAGTCCATTCCATGTCACTGGAAAGCCGCAGTGGGTTTTCATTTTGTCGGGTCAAATGGAAATTGGTTTGCAAGATGGCACGTCTCGCATTTTTTCAGCGGGCGATCATTTCTATTCTGCAGATACCTTGCCTGAAGGCGCTACTTTTGACCCTGCTGTGCATGGCCATTGGAGTCAGCAGGTGGGGCAAGAATCCCTCAGAACTTTGTTTCTGAAAGATTGATTCGGAACCTTGAGAGGCCCTCAGTTTGACGGCCGATGCAGTTTGAATAACTGTTCTGGCCCAATTGAAAAATAGTCAGCAGGCCCGCCACCGCGAAGAACGTGCTGCGCATTGGCGGTGTCGTAAATTCCGTTGTTCAAGAGCTTTTCATCGATGTGAACACCGATCACTTCACCAAAAATCATCCAGGTCTGAAGTGATTCACCTTGCAGGTTTTTCATTTGCAAAATTTGGGTACATCGACATTCAAAACTGACCGGGCTCTCGGCCACACGGGGTGCCTTGACCCGTCGGGATGGGGCCGTCGACAATCCTGAAATTTCAAACTCATTGACTTCAGGCGGAACTGCCTTGCAGGTTTGATTCATGGCTTCAATTTGCGGACGCGTGACCAAGTTCCATACAAATTCGCCTGTCGCCTCGATGTTGTTGAGTGAATCTTTGCGTCCAATGCTGGAAAAGCCAATGAGTGGGGGTGTGTAATTGAAGGCATTGAAGAAGCTGTAAGGTGCTAAGTTCAAGATGCCGTCAGCGCTTTGAGAAGAGATCCAGCCGATGGGGCGTGGCCCCACAATGGCATTGAAGGGATCGTGTGGAAGTTGGTGTCCAAGATGGGGTTCGTAAAAATAAGTCATTCTTCAAATAGAGTGATTGGTGAGTAATTTCGCTTGCGCAGCAATGGCGTTTCGTTCGTCAATGGAAAGTCGGTTTAAATTTTTAAGTTGCATCAGCATGCGCGGATTCTTGGCCAATGTATCGACGTGTCGGTTCAGGTAGTCCCAATAAAGAGTGGTGAATGGACAAGCATTCTCGCCGACGGCCAGCGCAGGATTGAAACGGCAGCCTTTGCAATGGTTGCTCATTCGGTCAATGTATTTGCCGCTGGCCACATAGGGTTTGCTGGCCATCACGCCGCCATCTGCAAACTGGCTCATGCCCAAAGTATTGGGCAGCTCAACCCATTCCACGGCGTCCACATAAACACCCAAGTACCAGGCATGAACTTCTTTGGGAACAACGCCCAGCAACAGCGCATACAGACCCGTGACCATCAAGCGTTGAATGTGGTGGGCATAGCCGTGGTTCAGCGTTTGAGAAATAGCGTCACGCAGGCAAGCCATATCAGTGTCACCGGTCCAATAAAACGCGGGCAACTTTGCTGAGGCCTGCATTGCATTGCGCTCTGCATAATCTGGCATTTGCGTCCAGTAGATGCCGCGCACATATTCTCGCCATCCTAAAATTTGACGAATAAATCCTTCAACCGCCGGCAGCGGCGCATGACCTTTGACATAAGCTTGTTCTGCAGCATTCACC
>JBIKOZ010000118.1:0-5707 GCA_044357745.1 Limnohabitans sp.
AAGTGCCTGTTTATTGTGATCTGGGGTGCCCTGGTTGAAACAGGGTCCCTCAGCAGTGACTTATTTTGCGTTCCTTGAACTGCTTTGAACATTCAGCAGTCATCGGGGAAACTTGGTTTCAACATGATTGGCAAAACGGTTCAATATGGCTTGCCAGCCTTGTTCTTGCTGTTCGACGGTATGTTCCGCTTCGGCAACAAAAGTTACGCGCACCCTAACGCCTTCCTTAGTTTCCATGAATTCTACGGAGGCAGATCGTTCGTCAAAAGAATATTCGATCAGTTGATTCGTAATGATTTTGGTGTAAGTTCCAGCAAAATCAAACCCAAAGCTGCCGTCTTTGGCTTCCATGCGAGAAGAAAATTGACCCCCCACACGCAATTCGACGCTTGCAGTCGTGGTGTGCCAATCATCCGATGCTGTGTTCCATTGCAAGATATTCTCTGGTGTGGTGTAGGCAGCCCATACTTTGTCAATGGGTGCACGGACGATGGTTTCAATGGTGATGTTCATAGTTCTTAGAATTGAAAATAGAAAATTTCTGAAATCGTATCAGACTCTGTCTTAAGGAGGGCAGCTATAACTTCACCCCTGTTGAAGGGCGTGGCCCATAAACTTTGGCCACCTGATACGTATAAAATTTGTTGCTATTGGGGAGCCTTGAAAATGCTGACACTTTTACATTTAAATAAGTCTTCTTTTTTAAAAAATTCGTTTCATTTTGTCCTTTTTTGGGGGCTTGGATTTGTATTAAGCCTGCCTGCCCAATCTCAGTCTGCCTTTTCGATTGGCGCACAAATCAGAGTCCACGGCATGCTGTGGGACGCCCATGAGGTCACGGTGGCTCAGGTGAAACGATACGCCCAACAAACTGGTTTTATCAGCCAAGCTGAAAAAGAGGGCGGTGGATTTATTTACGAGGCTGGATGGGTGCCCAAAAAGGGATGGAATTGGCGTGCACCATTCGGTACTCCCGCGCAGGACCGTGAACCTGCTGTGCACCTCACGTTTGATGAAGCGCAAAAAATTTGTCGGCATGAAGGCAAGCGTTTGCCCAAAGACAGTGAGTGGGTCAATGCCGCCTATGTCGAACAAAGACAGCAACCGCCGGCAGGTTTTATGCAGGGAAAGCGCTACCGATATCCCAATGGTGACAGTGCGCGCGAAAGTCATTGCTTGGAGGGCTGTGCAAGTGCACCAGGTACCGCGCCTGCGGGCGTACTTTGGCGCGGAAAAGGCCATGTGCCGGTCATGACCACTCAGCCCGGCGTGAATGGTTTGTATGACATGGGTGGCAATGTTTGGGAATGGGTAGACACAGGAACTGGCGACGAGCGAGTGACACGCGGCGGATCTTGGTGGTATGACGCTAGCAGGCAGGTGGAGCAGGATGTGGCCACCAAGCCCAAAGACACCCGAGTGGGCTACATCGGATTTAGATGTGTTGCCAATTAACCCTTGATGGCAGTCAAAGCTTGAATACTTCTTGAGAATTGTTCACTGGCCGGCTCATAATTTAATGAATCAGGCTAACTTCTCAGGTTTAACATGTTTGAACGATTCACCAAGCCGCGGGCACTGGAAACTGTCCAACGAACGGCCATTAAATTGCTTTCAGAAAAAGGCGAAGCCAACGCACGCGGCATTGCCTCTAAATTTGTCGAGCAATTCAAGTTGCTGGAAAAAGCGGAGCAGCTCACATTCTTTGAGTTCTTGGCCAAAAAATTCAGTCCAGATCCGATTGATGTTTTGCAAGCTGCTCAGCAATATGCCGAGAAGGCTGACGATGCAAGCCTCATCACGTTATTTAAAGTGGTAGAGCCTGCCAGGCAAGAGTTGCTGCGAAGAATCAACCGTGCACCAGATGGGACTCAAACCGTTGTTCACATGCGTGAACGATTGTTGGAACATGTTAAAACCAAGCCAGGGTTGAGGGCAGTTGATGCAGACATGCAGCATTTGCTTAACTCGTGGTTCAACCCTGGTTTTCTAGAGTTACACGAAATCACTTGGTCATCGCCCGCATTGTTGCTTGAAAAAATCATTCAACACGAATCTGTGCATGCCATTGATGGATGGGACGATTTACGCCGCCGTTTGCAGCCCGATAGACGTTGTTATGCGTTCTTTCACCCACAACTGCCGAATGAGCCGCTCATTTTTGTGGAAGTGGCATTGGTCGCGGCTATCTCAAAAGAAGTGGGGCCGCTTCTTGATAAAAAGTCTGAATCATTGGACTCAAAAAAATTCAAGACAGCCATTTTCTATTCAATCAGCAACTGTCAGCCAGGTTTGCGTGGCGTCTCTCTTGGCAATTTTCTAATTAAGCGCGTTGCAGAAAAAATATTGCAAGAAATTCCAAGTGTGAAAACTTTCTGCACACTGTCTCCAGTTCCAGGATTTAACAAGTGGCTTGATGCGCTGCCAGGCTCCTCTGCACTGGACTCATTCGTAGATAAAAAAGGCAGAGTTGCAACTGCCATACAGGTACTTTTTAAAGAGGGCGATTGGTCCAAGCGCATTTCTAAAGGCTGGACTCCGGCGTCCGCAAGCCCCGAAGAAAAAGCGGCATTGATGTACTTGTGCTTTATTTACCTGACTCAATTTGTGCACAAAGGCGGTGGTGATGCTGTGGGCAAATTTCACTTGTCAAATGGTGCAAAGTTACATGACATCAATTGGGCTGCAGATCTTTCCAAAAAAGGCTTGGTTCAGTCCAGCGCCATCATGGTGAATTACTTGTATGAGCTCAGTGCGATCGAAGACAACCATGAAAAATTCATCAAGAAGGACGTGGTTTTCAGTCGAAATTTGAATTCGCTCTGATGGACAAAGCGATAGATTTTGGTTGAACGACATCCAAGCTATCAAGCTTTTAAATGCTGCGCCAATAGCACGGCCACATGCATGGCGTTGCGATCGGTGCCATCCATAATTTGATGGCGACAACTGGTGCCATCGGCCACCACGCAAGCATCTGGGTGCTTTCGAATGCTGGGCAATAAGTTGGCCTCTGCCATTTGCTTCGAAACTTCCAAATGGGATGCCTCATAGCCAAATGAGCCTGCCATGCCGCAGCAACTGCTCTCAATCAGGTCCACCTTGGCCTCTGGAATGAGTTGAATCACTTGCGTGACTGAGGGCATCAAACCAAAGGCTTTCTGATGGCAGTGGCCGTGTACCAAAATTGGTTTTTGAGCGCTAGCCAGTTTGGCCTTGAGAGCGGCAAGCTGCCCCGCTTTGTTTTCTGCCGCCAAAAACTCTTCAAACAAAACTGCGCGTGCTGCCACGGTCTCTGCCATATTGCCGAGGCCCATGACCAAGGACTCATCTCGGAGGGTTAAAAGACACGATGGTTCTAAACCCACAATGGCAATGCCCTTCTGTGCGAAGGGCAGCAAGGCCTCGAGCAAAGCCTGAGCATGTTCTTTCGCTTTGCTCACTTGTCCGCTGGCCAAGTAGGTTCGGCCGCAGCAAAGGTGCTCACCGGGTGTGTCGTGTTGGGTTCGACTTGCAACATGGACCTGATAACCAGCTGCAGACAATACCTCGCAGGCGGCCCAAGCGTTTTCAGACTCGAAGTAGCCATTGAAAGTGTCGACAAACAAAACCACAGGCTTGCTGGCCACTAAGACTTCTTCTGCCGAAACACCGACGCGTCGACTGTTGAAAAAATGGTCTTTTTTCCATTCAGGCCAAGAGCGCTCTGCTGACAGGCCCGTCAGAAACTCTGCCAAGCGGGCCAGCAGTGGGGACTGGTTGCGCAAGTTCATCAGGAATGGCCATTGCGATGCAATGTGCGCATATCGCGGTAAGTTGGAAATCAGTGTGTCCTTCAATTGCAAACCATGCTTTGCGTTGTAGTGATGTTGCACTTCAATTTTCATGCGCGCCATGTCAACGCCGGTGGGGCAATCGCGTTTGCAACCCTTGCAACCCACACACAAGTCCATCGCCTCCTTGACTTCAGGGCTTTCCAGGCCGCCTTGCAGTTGGCCACTCAATGCCAAGCGCAGTGTGTTGGCCCTGCCGCGTGTGGCATGAATTTCATCGCGCGTGACTCTGAAACTGGGGCACATGGTGCCCGCATCAAATTTTCTGCAAGTGCCATTGTTGTTGCACATCTCAACGGCTTTGGCCAAACCTTGTGCGGGGTCTTGACCTGTTCCGGGCAGTGTTGTTTGTTCTGTGGCGGCGTCGTTGTGAACGTTCCAAGCGCTCCAATCCAATGCGGTTTGAATGGGAATGATTTTGTAATTGTTGCCAAATCGCATGAGCGACGTATCGTCCATTTTGGGTGGATTGACCATGCGGTTGGGGCTGAGCAAATTCAAGGGGTCTAGGTGCTGTTTGATTTGCACAAAGGCTTGCTGCAATGCAGGGCCAAACTGCCATTCAATCCACTCGCCTCGGCACAGGCCATCGCCGTGTTCACCGCTGTAGGCGCCTTTGAATTTCCTCACCAGGGCGCTGGCTTCCTCAGCGATGGCGCGCATTTTGTGAGGGCCATCGCGGCGCATGTCCAAAATGGGCCGCACATGCAGTGTGCCCACGGAGGCATGGGCGTACCAAGTGCCCTTGGTGCCGTGTTTTTGAAAGACTTGTGTCAATGCATCGGTGTACTCTGCTAGGTGTTCTAAAGGCACGGCACAGTCTTCAATGAAGCTGACGGGTTTGCCATCGCCCTTCAAACTCATCATGATGTTGAGGCCTGCTTTGCGAACTTCCCATAGATTTTTTTGTGGCGCCTCGTCCACCATCTCAACCACACTGTGAGGCAAACCCAAGTCGCCCATCAGTGCCACCAACTGCTTCAATTCACGCTTGAGTTTTTCTTTGTCTGAGCCCGCAAATTCGACCAACAAAATAGCCTCAGGTTCGCCAACGATGGCGGTGCGAATGGTGGCTGCAAAGGCGGGAATTTTCAATGACAAATCAATCATGGTTCGATCGACCAACTCCACCGCAGTCAGGGAGCCGTTGCCCAGCTTCACAATGTGCTGCGCAGAATCCATGGCTTTGTGAAAGCTGTTGAAGTTGACCACACCCAAGACCTTGGCCGTGGGAAGCTCGCTGAGCTTTAAGGTGAGCGATTGGGTCATGGCCAGCGTACCTTCACTGCCCACCAACAAATGCGACAAATTCACTTTGCCATCTTGGGTGTAGGGCCGCACATTTTGGTTGTCAAAAATGTCCAAGTTGTAGCCCGCCACGCGTCTTAAAACTTTGGGCCAATGGGTTTGAAGTTCTGCTTGATGATGAACCGCCAGTTGCTTCACGAACTCGCCAATTTCCTTGGCACGACCTGTGCTGTTTTCAAACTGTGAAAAATCAAGCAAATCACCATTGCTCAGCCAAGCTTTCGCGCCCACCACGTTGTGCACCATGTTGCCATAAGCAATAGACCTGCTTCCACACGAATTGTTACCCGCCATGCCCCCAAGCGTCGCCTGTGCACCGGTTGAAACATCGACAGGAAACCACACGCCATGTTTTTTCAGAGAGGCATTCAGGCTGTCCAAGACCATGCCAGGCTGCACCTCAACCGTACCGGCTTTAATGTCTAGATTGAGGACATTTCGAACATATTTGCTGTGGTCTATGACCAAGCCCACGCCGGTAGTTTGGCCGCATTGGCTGGTGCCGCCGCCTCTTGGAACGATAGGCACCTTCAGATCACGGCAGATGGCCATGGCGGTGGCCACTT